>JAJYXX010000082.1 GCA_021801545.1 Chloroflexota bacterium
CGCGGGCGAGCTGCCCGGTCCGGCGGTCGCGCTCCTCGGCCGTCCGCTGGTCGAGGCGGCGCCGGCGGATCCAGGCGACGACGAACAGGAGTCCGGCGACGACAAGCACGATCCCGAGCACGACCACAAACACGACCCCGAGGGCGCCAAGGAGGCCGCCGGCGTCCCGCGAGCCGCCGGGGACCGTCCCACCGCTGGGCTCGCCGTCGGGCTGCGCCCCGGATTGCCCACCGGGTACGACTCCCGGCCGCTTCGCCTCGCCGAGCGCTTCTGCCACCGCGATCGCCGCGCCGGCGTAGTCGCCGTCGCGAAGGTGCGGCTCCGCGATCGCCGCGGTCGCCCGGTTGATCTCGTCACTGGTGATGTCCGCGTCCTCGGTCCAGACGAAATCGGTCCGGTCCGTCAGGGCGACGACGAAGAGCGCGTCGTTGCCGCCGAGCGAGTTCGCCTCGAAGGTCCGCCGCGCGAACTCCTCGGCCGTCAGCCCCTCGTTCGTGTCGACGAAGAGCACCCACACGTCGACCCCGTCCGCATCGCGGATACGGAGGATCGCCGATTCGATCTCGGACTCGCCGCCGGCGAGCACACCGGTCAGGTCGGTCACAGGGCCGCCAAGCCGCGGGATCACCTGGGCCAGCACCGTGGCGGGCAGGACGATCAGGGCGATTGCGGCGGCGAGAAGGCTGAGTCGCTTCATCGACGTGGGGTGACTCCTGGGGGCGACGTCCATCGTAGCCGGTCCGGGCCCGGAGGTCTCGCGGAGAGGCTCCGGGCGGGCGGCGTGTCGCGCAGGACATCCCAGGACGCGTGCCGCTCGGGACTGGGTGGTAGAGTCCTGACCGCTGAGCCGGGACCGACCGTGGCTCGTCCAGGCGGGCGGCGGCGCCTCCTGCCTGATCGGCCTGGAGCCTCGGGGCGTCGTCCGTGGCCCGACGGGAGCAACCGCCCTTCGGGCGGCCGCTGTCATTGGCATGGTCGTCGGCGCCGGCGACCCGCATCGACCACCGAACCGGAGACCCCATCTCGTGATCGACTTCACGCTCACCGACGAGAACCGGCTCGTCCAGCAGAGTGCCCGTGCGTTCGCCGAGGCCGAGATCCTGCCCTACATCCGCGAGTGGGATGCGAACGGCGAGGTACACCCGGAGATCTTCGCCAGGATGGGTGAGCTCGGCTTTCTCGGCGCGCCGATCCCGGAGCGCTACGGCGGCGGGGGCATGGACTACATCAGCTTCGCCCTCCTGTGCGAGGAGCTCGAGCGTGCCGACACCGCGTTCCGGGTCGTCCAGAGCGTCCACGTCGGACTAAACTCGCTGGCGCTCCTCCAGTGGGGAACCGAGGAGCAGCGCCAGCGCTTTCTCGTCCCGCAGGCGCAGGGCAAGAAGCTCGCCACGTTCGCCCTGACCGAACCGGGGGTGGGGACCGACGCCGCGAACCTTGCCTCGACCGTCCGCCGCGAGGGCGACCGCTACGTCCTCAATGGCCAGAAGATCTGGATCAGCCTGGCCGACCTCGCCGACCACTTCCTCGTCTTCGCCTCCGTCGACCGGACGAAGAAGCACAAGGGTGTGACGGCGTTCGTCCTCGAGCGCGGGATGAAGGGCCTTACGACCGGCACGCTCCACGGCAAGCTCGGCATCCGGGCCGGCAACACCGGGCTCATCAACATGGACAACGTCGAGATCCCGATCGAGAACCGGATCGGCGAGGAGGGCGAGGGCTTCCTCGTCGCGATGAGCGCGATCGACCAGGGCCGCTACACCGTGGCCGCCGGGGCGGTCGGGCTCGCCCAGGCGTGTCTCGACGCCTCGCTGAAGTACGCCCACGAGCGTCAGACGTTCGGCGAGGAGATCGGCCGCCACCAGCTCGTCAAGCAGATGATCGCGAACATGGCGAAGGGGATCGAGATCGGCCGGCTCCTCGTCTGGCGGGCCGGTTGGCTGAAGAACCACGGCCTCCGCAACACCCGCCAGACGTCGCTCGCCAAGTGGCACGCGACCGAGCACTCCGTCCAGGCCGCGCTCGACGCGATCCAGATCCACGGCGCGAACGGCTACTCGAACGAGTTCCCGGTCGAGCGCTACCTGCGCAACTCGAAGGCGGCCGTCATCTACGAGGGAACGAGCCAGCTCCACACGCTCATCCAGGCCGACTACGCGCTCGGCTACCGCGAGGACCGGCCGCTCCGCTGCGAGCCGTGGCCGGCCCAGGGCTTCGAGAGGTTGGCCATCTGACCAACGCGAGTGGCGCCGGAACTGCGACGCCTGCGTTGTTGGGGGCGGGTACGCCCATGTTTACGGAGCGACCTTGACGGCCACCCCCAGCGAGCACCGACGAGGAGCGAGAGGGAGAAGCGCTTGAAGTCGCCGATCGATTCGTCCTCCCCCTCCGCGGGCAGGAGCGCCGGCCGGAGCGGCTCCTCCCCTTTGTAGGCGGCGAGGAGGCGGTCGTTGGGGATCGGCTCGACGGCGCCAAACAACGACAGGAGCATCCGCATCGCATCCGGGCCGTAGCGAGCGAAGAGGAGGAGCTCGAGGAGCTGGTCCGAACTGACCGTGAGCTCGCCGAAGACGCGGATCGCCGGTTGGGGCGCTCCGCAGCGCCGCTGATCGGATAGCGGATCGTGGTCGAGCATCCGAAGGCACCACGCCACAGGTTCGCGGGACAGTCGCGACAGAACCCCTCAAGCCCGTCGAGCGCCGACGCGGTCTTTCGGAGCGAGGCGTAGTCGAGCTCCGCCGCTCCCGAGCCGCTCGCGGGGCTGACAACGCAACTCGATCGCGACGTCGACGCTCATCCAAGTCTTCCTCCGTTACCCGTGCACGCTGCTTCAGGTGCCCGCCGGGGCCGTGTCGCCACGCGCCCAGAGTGGCTCCCCGAGCAGATCGCAGGGGAGCTTCCCGATCTGGCCGACGTACTCGGGGAGGTTTCGGATGAGGATGGGAACCGGGTACTGCCGGTACCTCCCACCGAGCCTGATCGGGATGCCGAGCCGCCGGCCGGCGCCCGCGAGGTAGACGGCCTCCTCGCAGACTGGCGGCGGTGGCGCGGTCTTGAGGCGGAGCCTGGGAGCGTGCTCGGCGAGGATCCCCGCGAGACCCTTCGCGAGGCGCTCCGGATCACGCTCCACGAGTGCCACACACGTGTATGGCAGGTGCTGGTAGAAGCCGCGGAGCCTGCTGGCGGTCCGCGCGAGCGTCGCCTCGTCCGGGCCGTCGGGACGGTCGGCCCGCGGGGTGAGCAGATCGCGGATCAGATCGAGGTAGGCGGTGACGCCGATCCGGATCGGAGACGACGGATGGACCCGCAGGAGTGCACGGTCCCACTCGTTCATCTGGCGAGCGGTCTCGGCGAGAGCGCCCTCGTCGCCGACGACGAGGGCGAGGGCGAAGTGAGTGCGGAGGTAGTTGTGGTTCGGGAAGCCGCGCAACTCGGCCGGCACCGCCGGGTCATCGTCGCGGAAGCCGACCGAGCCCCGCCAGGCGCGCTCGGCCTCGCTCGCGCCACGGACGAGGTGCATCCGGGCGCGAACCGGATCCCCGAGCATGAGCGCCCAGCTCGCGAGCTGCCATACGCTTCCGCCCGCCAGTTCCCGACGGCGGAGCGACTCGCGGACGATCGCCTCGTCCACGGCGGGGCGACGGCGTCGCGTCACCGTCGGTCGCTCCCGTGGCCGGTCGGGCTGCTCGATCGCGACGCTGACGCTCATCGGTGGCACAGGGCTCGGGGGACGATGTGGTGGTCGGCCTGGTACATCCGGAAGCAGCACCCTTGGCACGATGTCGAACGTGCCCTCCACGATCTGCCGGCCGACGGGCTCGCCCTGCCACTCCTCGATCACCGTGACCGGCAGCTTGAGGCGGACGGCGTGGTAGCGCTCGTCGACGTCGGCGGGGATACCGCGTCGGCGGGCGAGGATCGCCAAGCACGTCGCCGGGATGCACTGGAGCGCTCGTTCGGATAACCGCATGTTCCCGCGCGTTGCGAACACGACGTGCTGTGCGCAGATCGCGTCGAGTTCCACTCGGAGGCACTCGGAGTCGGACTCGAGGATCGCCCGGACCGCCGGGCCGCAACGCGGATAGCCCTGGTGCGCGCGATGAAAGTCGTCGGATACGGACTCGAGGATCGCCGCTGCGGCAGCGGCCGCATCGTCCTCCCCGAGGGCGAGGGCGCGGAGCGCCTCGACCCAGCCGCGACCCCAGACGAGGCGTCCCCTGGACAGGCTCCCGTCGTCGGTCTGGACCGGGATGGCCAGAACAGCCGCCTCGGCCTCGCGGTCGCCCCAGAGGATCGCGCGCTCGATGACGATCATCCAGTCCGAGGCCCTCCGCCGGAGCGGCGGGCCCGCGGTGCCCAGGTAGTCGAGCCAGCGCAGATACCACTCGAGGCTGCGCCGAAAGGCCGGCCAGGCCTCGTCGGGCTCGCCAAGCCGCAGGCTCCACCAGCCGACGTCTTCCCAGTAGCCGGCGGGGCCGACGAGGCCGTACTCCCGACGCACGACGCTCATCGCCCGCGCCTCGGCCGCCTCCGCTTCCATCCGGGCCACCGTCCGCTGCGCCTCGAACTCGCGGCGGATGACGAGGTCGGTGACCAGGGGCTCGCTCACGGCGGAGGAAGGATGCCAGCAACCTCGACGATCGTCACCGCGCCGGTACTCACACGCCGGGCGCGCCCTGCGCTACGACCGCACATCCGGAAGGAGCGCCCTGGGCACGATGTCGAACGTGCCCTCCACGGTCAGGCCGCGAACGGGCTCGCCCTGCCACTCCTCGATCACCGTGACCGGCAGCTTGAGGCGCACTGCGTGGTAGCGCACGTCGACGTCGACGTCCATGCCGCGCTGCCGGGCGACGATCAGCAGGCAGGTAGCCGGGAAGACCGGGCCTGGCGCCCGGCGCAGGAAGCCACGGGTCGAGAAGACGACGTGCTGGGCGCAGATGGCGTCGAGCTCGGAACGGAGCGCGGCGGGGTTCCGGGCAAGGATGGCTCGCACCGTTGGTCCGAGCCGTGGGTAGAACTTCCGGCCGATCACCTTCTCGTCGGGAACGGACTCGAGCAGTTCAGCGGCGTGGGCGGCCCCAGCCTCGTCTCCGGTAAGGAATGCCTGCAGTGCGTCCACGTAGCCTTTCCCGGAGACGGTGAGGTCACCGTACGAGGGATGGAGTCTCAGGATGCGGCGTTCGGCTTCGAGATCGCCGGCCATGATTGCCACTTCTAGCGCGTGGCGCCGCTGGCTAGCCAGGAGCAGAAGCCCGGCAGCGGCGACTGACTCAAGCCAGCGAACGGACCAGCTGACGCTCCGTCGCAACGCGTCTCGCGCAGTGTCGGGCGAGCCAGTCACAAGGTTCCACAACGCAAACTCGCCCCACTGGCCGGCAGGCACGGCCAGCAGAGCGCCCTCCCGGACGTCAGCTGACCGCGCCTCGGCCTCCTCCGCGCGACGTAGTGCGAGGTTCAAGCGGGCCTCGAACTCCGCCCGCGCAAGGTCGCCCAACTCTGGCCTCACATTCACTGCAACGGCAGGACCTTACCGATCTCGACGATCGTCACGCCGACAGGATTGGAGGAGCCCGTGAACGGGTTGGACGAACTGGTTCCGAGCTGCGGGTGGCTGCCCAGGCTGTCGGCGATCGTCCGTCCGTCGTAGTCGTTCTTCACGATCACGAGCTCCCTGTCGACGAGTCCATTCTCGATGGCGCGCCGGAGATCGGCGGCCTGGCCCTCTGTGATCGATTTCGCGGTGACCGACCGCTTGATGGCGTCGGCGTCGGGTTTCTCGACGCCTTGCTTGTAGATCCAATCGAGCTAACGTCATCGCGTGTGGAAACGTCGCCGCGCTCCAGCCCGTCGCCCTGACCGGATGAGAGCACGGCGTACCCTTCCGATGAGCAGTCAACTCACGGAATGGAGGCACGCCGCGATGGCACGGTACCACGCTCGCAAGCCCGCACCCACGTCGGGCGCGGTCGTCACCGACACGCTCGAAGCGGTCGCCCGGGAGGGCGCCCGCCGGATGCTGGCCCACGCCCTCGAAGCCGAGGTCCACGTCTTCCTCGGACGCGACCGCTACGCGCCCGGCGGCCCCGAGACCGGCTACCGCAACGGATACGGCCGACCCCGCGAGATCGGCATCGGGACCTGGTCGGTGATGGTCCGCCCGCCCCGGGTGTCGGACCTGCCCGCAGGAACCCCGCCGTTCGAGTCGGCCCTCCTGCCCCGCCGGCGGTACCTGTCCCTCGAGACCCAGCGCCTCTTCGCGCGGCTCTATCTGGAGGGCTTGAGCACGGGCGACTTCGAGCCCGCGTTCCGCCAGCTCCTGGGCGAGAAGGCACCGCTCTCGGCCTCGACGATCGTGCGCCTCAAGGCCACCTGGGCCGACGACTACGCGGCCTGGCAGCGCCGCCCGATCACGGCCCGCTACGCGTACATCTATGGAGACGGGATCTACCTCGGCGCCGGGCTCGAGGAGGAGAAGTCCTGCCTGCTTGTCGTCATCGGGGCCCGCGAGGATGGACAGAAGGAGCTCCTCGCGATGGGTCTGGGCTACCGCGAGAGCACCGCGTCCTGGGCGGATGTCCTGCGCGACCTGCGCGAGCGCGGCCTCGCTGCGCCGCTCCTCGCGATCGGTGACGGCGGCCTCGGGCTCTGGGCAGCCCTCGCCGAGGTCTACCCGGCGACCCGCCACCAACGATGCTGGAACCACTATGCCGACCCTCGGATTATGCCGATGTCGGGTGTCGAGCCGGCCGCTGCGTGAGTGGGCCGGACCCCTGAGGTCGGCATAATCCTGGCGCCCCGAGAGACGCTCTCCTTCCGCATCGACGAAGGAGAGCCACATGCACGATCCACTTCGGGTCCGCGTCGGCGGCCCGCTTGCTCCGTACGCGGCCGGCTACGCCGCCGAGCTCGCCCGCGTCGGGTACACGGCCTCGGGAGCGACCCTCCAGCTCCGGCTGGTGGCCGATCTGAGCGCCTGGCTCGACGCCCGGGGGCTCGAACCGGGGGTTCTTTCAGCGCCCCTGGTCGACCGCTTCCTCGCCGCGCGCCGCGCGGCCGGGCGCACGAGGTACGCCTCGAACCGGGCGGTCCGACCGCCGCTCGAGTACCTGCGCGGGCTCGGGGTCGTTCCCGTCGCGCCCGAGCCGGAGTCCGACGCGCCGCTCGATCGGCTCCTCGCCCGGTACCGCCGGTACCTCGTCGTCGAGCGGCGCCTGGCATCCGCCACGGCTTCCGGATATCTCGCCGCGGTCCGGCCATTCCTGGCGGGCCGGGCCACGCCCGATGGGCTCGCCCTCGAAGGGCTGTCGGTCGCCGACATCACCACGTTCGTGGTCGCTCACTGCCCGCGCCAGCCGCGCGGCTCGGCCAAGCTGACCGTGACCTCCCTCCGCTCCCTGCTCGGCTTCCTCCACCTCGAGGGGATCGTGGCGCACCCGCTCGCCGCGAGCGTGCCCCGGATCGCGGCCTGGCGTCTGGCCCCGCTGCCGCGCGGGCTCACCCGCGCCGAGGTCGGGCGCCTGCTCGCCGCGTGCGATCGGAGCCGCCCGACCGGCTGTCGGGACTTCGCGGTCCTCACCCTCCTCGTCCGGCTCGGACTGCGGGCGGGCGAGGTGGCGGGGCTCACGCTCGATGCCATCGACTGGCGGGCGGGCGAGCTCGTTGTCACCGGCAAGGGCAATCGGTCCGAGCGCCTGCCGCTACCGCCCGACGTCGGCGAGGCGCTCGTGGCGTATCTCCGCGGTGGCCGTCCCGCGAGCGCGATCGGGCGGGCGGTGTTCATCCGCGTGAAGGCGCCGCACCGGGGCCTCTCGTCGACCGGGGTGAGCCAGGTCGTCGGCGACGCCGCCCGCCGCGCGGGCCTCGGGCTCGTCCACGCCCACCGGCTCCGGCACACCGCGGCGACCGAGATGCTCCGGGCCGGCGGCTCGCTCGACGAGATCGGCCAGGTGCTCCGACACCGGCGGTGGCAGACGACCGCGATCTACGCGAAAGTGGACGAGCGTGCGCTCCGCGCCCTCGCGCGGCCCTGGCCGGGCGGTGCCGCATGAGCCGCCTCGATCCCGCGCTCGCCGACTATCTCGCGCTTCGACGCTCGCTCGGCTTCCGGCTCGAGCGGGCCGGCAAGCTGCTCGCCCAGTTCATTGCCTACCTTGATGCACAGGGTGCCGACACCGTCACCGTCGCGGCGGCCCTCGCGTGGGCGACGCTGCCCGCGAACGGTGGGGCACGGTGGCTCGCCATGCGGCTGACCGTCGTCCGTGGTTTCGCCGCCCATCTCCACGGGCTGGAACCCGCCCACGAGCTCATCCCGGCCGAGCTGCTTCGGGATCGAGGCCAGCGGGCGACCCCCTACCTGTACACCGACGCCGAGGTCGTGGCGCTCATGGGAGCCACCGGGGCCCTGCGGACGCCGTTCCGGGCGGCGACGTACGCGACGCTCGTCGGCCTGCTCGCGGTGACCGGGCTGCGGGTCGGCGAGGCGATCCGGCTCGATCGCGGTGATCTCGACCTCGCCGAGGGAACGCTCACGATCCGGACGAGCAAGTTCGGCAAGTCGCGCCTGGTGCCGCTCCATCCAACGACCGTCACCGCCCTGCGGCGTTATCTCGCCCGGCAGGACCGGCCCCGTCCGGACACGCCCACGGCCGCGTTCTTCGCGTCGGGTGCGGGAACCCGTCTCCTGTACTGCGCCGTGCACTGGACGTTCCTCAAGCTCGTCCGTCATGCGGGCGTGCGACGCCGGTCGGCGGCCTGCCGGCCGCGGCCTCACGACCTGCGGCATACCTTCGCCGTCCGCACGGTCCTCGACGCCTACCGGGCCGACCTCGACATCGGGGCGCGGCTGCCGATCCTCTCGACGTACCTCGGCCACGTCAGCCCCGCGGCGACGTACTGGTATCTGTCGGCCGCACCCGAGCTGCTCGAGCTTGCCGGCCAGCGCCTCGAGCGCCATCTCGGAGGCCGGCCGTGAGCGCGCTCGCCCCGACCCTCCAGGCGTTCTTCACCGACCGGCTCATCCGGCAGCGCCAGGCGAGCCCGCAGACGATCGCCGCCTATCGGGACACGCTGCGGCTGCTCCTGACGTTCGCCGCAAGCCGTACCGGCCGCGAGCCCTCGCGGCTCGATGTCGGCGAGATCGACGCCCCGCTCGTCGGCGCCTTCCTCGACCACCTCGAACGCGACCGGGGCAACGGCGTCCGAACTCGCAATGCCCGCCTGGCGGCGATCCGCTCGCTGTTCCGGTATGCCGCGCTGCGCCATCCCGAGCACGCCGAGTCGATCGGCCGGGTGCTGGCCATTCCGCCCAAACGCTTCTCCCGCCGCCTCGTGACGTTCCTCACCGATCGGGAGGTCGAGGCGCTGCTCGCCGCCGCGGACCGGACGACCTGGACCGGGCGGCGCGACCACGCCCTGCTGCTGCTCGCGGTCCAGACCGGGCTGCGCGTATCCGAGCTGATCGGCCTGCGCGGCGGCGACGTTCATCTCGGCACGGGTGCCCACGTGAGCTGCCGCGGCAAGGGCCGCAAGGAGCGGATCACGCCGCTTACCCGGGCCACGGTTGCCGTGCTGCGCGTCTGGCTCGCCGAGCGGGACGGCGAGGCGGCCGACCCCTTGTTCCCGACCGGCACCGGCACCCCGCTCAGCCGGGACGCCGTGGAGCATCGGATCGCGAAGTACGCGGCTGCGGCCACCGCGGCCCGGCCATCGCTCCGGACCAAGCGGATCAGCCCCCACGTCCTGCGGCACACCGCCGCGATGCGCCTCCTGCAGGCTGGCGTCGACACGTCGGTCATCGCCCTCTGGCTCGGCCACGAGCGGCTCGAGACGACCCAGATCTACCTGCACGCGGACCTCACCCTCAAGGAGCGGGTGATCGCGAGGACGGCGGAGCCGAACGTCCGGCCCGGGCGGTATCGGCCGTCCGATACGCTCCTCGCCTTCCTCGACGGGCTCTGATTATGCCGACCTCAGGGGTCCGGCCCACTCACGCAGCGGCCGGCTCGACACCCGACATCGGCATAATCCGAGGGTCGGCATAGTGGTTCTTATGCCGACGTCGGCATAAGAACCATCGCGCGCTCAACGTGGTCGACAAGCTCCCCAAGCGCCTCTGGCCCGAGGCGCGACGGCGCCTGCGTGAGGTCTGGAGCGCCCCCACCAGGGCCGCCTGCGAGGTTCGCCGCGACGAGACTGCGCACTGGCTCCACGAGCAGGGCCAGGACCCCGCGGCCGAGACGCTCTACCGCGACTGGGATGACTTCACGACCTTCTACGACTTCCCGGCCGAGCACTGGATCCACCTGCGCACGAGCAATGCGATCGAGTCGGTCTTCGCCGGCGTCCGCCTGCGCACGAACGTGGCCAAACGAGCGCGGGTCCGCGAGAACGCGCTCTATCTCGTCTTCAAGATCGTCGAGCGCCTGGGCCAGCACTGGCGGACCTTGAACGGGGGCGCCACCCTCATGGCCCTCGTCCTCGGCGGCGAGCGGTTCGTCGACGGGATCCTCGTCAGGCGGCCACCGGCGGAGGAGGTGCAAGCGGCCTGATCACGTCAACCCTGGAAGGGGTTTCCACGCAGGTTGACAAAGGCTCCTGCTCAGTTCGTTACGACAACTGCGGCGATGATGCCGGCGCCACGGATTATGGAGGTAAAGCCCTCAACCTGAACCGGTCTGACTTCGGTGGAGACTCCATCTCTTGGAGAATGGAGTCATGCGAGAGAGCAGCCATCCGTCGCCACGTCGGTATCCACCCGAGCTGAAGGAGCGGGCCGTCCGGCTCGTCTTCGAGTCAACCGCCGAAGGCGAGCGCCACGGCGCCGTCACCCGGATCGCCCACCAGCTTGGCGTCGGCCCCGAGTCGGTTCGCCAGTGGGTCCGCCAGGCCGAGATCGACCAGGGCCTGCGCGGCGGGCTCACGAGCGCCGAGCGAACCCACATGAAGGAGCTCGAGCGCGAGAACCGCGAGCTCCGCCGGGCGAACGAGATCCTCAAGAGCGCCGCGGCTTTCTTCGGGGCGGAGCTCGACCGCCGCTCGCCGCGATGATCCCCTACATCGACGAGCAGCGCCGCTCGTACGGGGTCGAGCCGATCTGCCGGACGCTGGCGATCGCCCCATCGTCCTACTACGCCGCCAAGAGCCGACCGCCCTCGGCCCGCTCGATCAACGACGAGACGTTGAAGGCGATCATCGTCCGGATCCACCGGGCGCACTTCGGGGTGTACGGGGTGCGCAAGGTCTGGAAGGTCCTCCGCCGGCTCAACGTCGACGCCGGGCGCGACCAGGTCCGGCGGCTCATGCGGGTCGTCGGGCTCGAAGGGGCGACGCGGACGAAGCGGATCCGGACGACCCGGCCGGCCGTGGTCAGCGACCGTCCGGCCGACCTCGTCGAGCGGACGTTCACCGCCACCACTCCGAACCGGCTGTGGCTGGCCGACCTGACGTATGTGTCCACCTGGTCGGGCTTCGTCTACACCGCCTTCGTCATCGACGCCTTCAGCCGGATGATCGTCGGCTGGCGGGTGATGGCCAGCCTCCGCGCCGAGCTCGCCCTCGACGCGCTCGAGATGGCCCTCTGGGCGAGGGGTCCGGACCTGGCCGGGCTCGTCCATCATTCCGATCGGGGCGTCCAGTACCTGTCCATCCGCTACACCGAGCGCCTGGCCGAGGCCGACGCGGTCGGCTCGGTCGGCAGCCGGGGCGACAGCTACGACAACGCCCTCGCCGAGACCGTCAACGGGCTCTACAAGGCCGAGCTGATCCACCGTCAGGGACCCTGGCGCTCGGTCGAGCAGGTCGAGCTCGCCACCGCCGAGTGGGTCGACTGGTGGAACACGAGGCGGCTCCACGAGGCCTGCGGCTACCTGCCCCCGGCCGAGTTCGAGGCGGCCTACCATGCCAAGGGGGAGGTGACCGCCGCCGCCTGATTCCAACCGTCAGGGTCTCCACGGAACCCAGGGCGGTTCAGAGGTGTCCCACGCCCGGAGGTTGCTCGTCCGCCGCCGAAGAGCCCGTGTGCACTCGAGGCAGGTAAGACGTGCCGCAGGCGATTCGATGGTCCCGCCACTGCCGGAGGTGCTGGCGCGATCAGCAGGTGGGCACGCGCTGCACCGGGCGACATCGGGCTCCTCCCTCCCCGGTGGCCCGGTCCCTGGCCTCCCTCCGGTCCGGGTGCCGGCCGCCGTTGCGCGCCTTGTACCACCCCCCCCGGGGGGGGGCATGTCAATACGCAGCATTACCTATGTGGATTACCTGCGAGCGGGCACGGATGCTGGCCGGCGTCTTCCTGTTCGGTGCCCGGCACGTCGTCTTCGGCTGGGCGGTCAAGGGCAACCCGCGGGCCGGCGCATTCGGTGTCGTCCTGGCGGCCGCCACTGGCGCGCTGCTCACTCTCGAAGGCGTGCTGGCGCGCAAGCTGCTGGTTCGTGCCTGACGTACGCGCCGGCTATCGATCGAGGGGGGGGTTCGCGCCGCCAGACAACGCGGCTCTCGAGGCCCGCGGACGCATCCCCGACCGCGAGTGCGCGGAGCGACACGATGAGGCGTCCGGGACTCGGCCGCCACCGTCCCTCCTCTCTCGCCGAACTCGCGGCGTCTGAAGGCGCTACTCCTCGATGGCACCGCCCAGGGCTCGCAGATGACGTCGGAAGCTGTACGACGGGTCCCGTTCCTGCTCGGCGAGATACCGTCCGAACTCGAGCTGCTCCCGCAGCGTCCGCCCGCGGCGAACGTCTTCGGCCTGTCGGCGCTCACGCTCGTGGATCGTCCTTGCTGCCGCGAGAAGGTCGGCCACCCGCGACGCCGGGACGAAGACGACACCATCTCTGTCCGCGAACACGACATCGTCCGGCCCGATCACCGACGTGCCGAAGCGAATGGACCGAAGGGCCTCGGGCTCGCGGAGATCGTTCCGCTGTGGTCCCACTGGACAGGTGCCGTAGCTGAAGACGGGGAGCCCGATCTCCTGAAGCTCCTGAGTGTCCCGGTGCGCGCCCCAGACGACCAGCCCGGCCACGCCACACGTCCCAGCTTCCAGCACGGTGAGATCGCCAACACACGCCTCGTCCAGTCGACCGGCGTTGTCGACCACAAGCACATCGCCCGGCCGGGCCGCGGCGAAGGCTTCCAGGAAGACGTCGACGCTGCCGAAGTGGCGGGCTGGGAGAGCGTGGCCGGCGGTCCGCATCTCGCGTGAGACCGGCCGGATGCCAACTGGAGCGGTCCGAATCGGGACGCCGAGCCGGATGCAGGCGTCGGCGATGAGTGGCGTCGATAGTCCGGCAAAGTCGACAGCCAAGTCGGCGTTCTCCATCGTTCACCTCGTCTCATTCCCTGCCGACGGGCCCGCGAGCATTACGAGCTGGCATTGGGATGCGCGGAAACCGCAGGCACTTCCGCGGTAACGATTGCGGCGTAGCTCAGGATACGCCACGGTGGCTCGATACAAGGGCCACCGCCCCGGCGCCAAGCTCGGTGCGATCGTCTGACACTGCCGCAGGCAGGCGTCGGCGGAGGTGCTCGGCGGTTCCCCGAGTGCGTCGGGTCCAAGGCCCGCTGCTGCCTGCGTCGGAACCCGTGGACGCGGGTGCCGAGCGTGCATCGAATGCCGGGACGGCGCAGGCGCGCGGTATCGGATCGTCCGAGATCATTGGAAACAGGAACCGCGTCGCCGCAGGTCGGTTTCAGAGTCGCTCGAAGCGGGCCTGGAAGAAGCGCAGGTACTTGGGCTCGTAGGTCATCCGCAGGCCGCGCGTGGACTCGCGGGCGTCGTGGACGGCCTTCACCGACTCGGCGACGACGTCCATGTGGGCCTGGGTGTAGACCCGGCGGGGGATCGTCAGGCGGGTCAGCTCGAGCTTCGGGCGGTGGTGGTCGCCGGTCTTCGGGTCCCGCCCGGCCGAGGCGATCCCGCGCTCCATCGAGCGGATCCCCGAGTCGAGGTAGAGCTCGGCGGCGAGCGTCTGGGCCGGGAACTCGTCCTGCGGGATGTGCGGGTAGAAGCGCCGCGCGTCGAGGAAGATCGCGTGGCCGCCGACCGGCTGAACGACCGGGATCTCCCAGTCGGTGAGTAGCTCGCCGAGGTAGCGGACCTGCCCGATCCGGGCCCGGATGTGGTCGTCCTGGACCGATTCCTCGATCCCGATCGCGAGCGTCTCCATGTCCCGCCCGGCCAGCCCGCCGTACGTGTGCAGCCCTTCGTAGACGACGACCAGGTTGCGCAGCTCCTCGAACAGGGAATCGTCGTTGACGGCGAGCCAGCCGCCGATGTTGACGAGGTTGTCCTTCTTCGCGCTCATCCAGGCGCCGTCCGCGTAGTCGCAGAACTCGCGCAGGATCTGGGCGATCGACCGGCCGGCGTAGCCCTCCTCGCGCTCCTGGATGAAGAACGCGTTCTCGACCAGACGCGTCGCGTCGAGGAAGATCCGGATCCCACGGCGGTCGCACAGCTCGCGGAGTGCCTGGACGTTGGCCATGCTCACCGGCTGGCCGCCGGCCATGTTCACCGTGCCGGCCAGGCTGATGTAGGCGATCTGCTCGGCGCCGACCCGCGAGATCAGGTCCTCGAGCTTGGCGAGGTCCACGTTGCCCTTGAACGGATGGAGGCTCTCGGGGTCGTGGGCCTCGTCGATGATGACGTCGACGAAGATGCCGCCGGCGAGCTCCTGGTGGAGGCGGGTGGTCGTGAAGTACATGTTTCCCGGCACGAACTGGCCGGGCTTGATGGCGGTCTGGCTGATCAGGTGCTCGGCGCCGCGCCCCTGGTGGGTCGGCACGACATGCCGGAAGCCGTAGTAGGTCCGGACGGCCTCCTCGAGGTGGTAGAAGTTCCGGCTGCCGGCGTACGCCTCGTCGCCGAGCATCATCCCGGCCCACTGGCGGTCGCTCATCGCGCTCGTGCCCGAGTCGGTGAGCAGATCGATGTACACGTCCTCCGAGCGAAGCAGGAACGTGTTGTAGCCGGCTTCCTCCAGGGCGCGCTGCCGCTCCTCGCGGCTGATCATCCGGAGCGGCTCGACCATCTTGATCTTCCAGGGCTCAGCCCACGAACGGCGGCCGAACTGCTGGCCCATGGTCTGCGGGACGAGATGGTTCATCTGGTAGCTCCCGTGTGGTGGCGATGTCGGCCGGGTGGCCGGGCTGGGTCCGCGGCGTCAGGCGTGGGCGAGGGCGCGGTCGAGGTCGGCGATCAGGTTGTCGACCGGGTCATCGTA
>JAJYXX010000414.1:0-3486 GCA_021801545.1 Chloroflexota bacterium
CGTCGGACGCCAGGACCTGACGGCCCACGTCGACATCACGGCCGTTCAGCGCGCCACAGAGCGGGCCGGCCTCGATACGCTCGGGGTGACGACGCAGGCGGAGTTCCTCGTCGGGGCGGGGATCGGCAAGCTCTTGGCCGCGGTCCAGGCCGATCCGTCCACGACCGTGGCCGAGTACCTGGAGCTCCGGGCGTCGCTCATGCGGATGCTCGATCCAGCAGCGATGGGCAGGTTTCGTGTTCTCGCGTTCGGGCGGCGGGTGCCGCCGGAGACACAGTTGTCCGGCATGACCTACCGGCTGCGCGGCTGAAGCGCCACGCGATCCCAGCGCGACCGTTGCCCGATCGCGCGGCCTGCTGCGCGCGACCGTCGCCCGACCGATGCGGTCCGCCCCTCGCGGCCCGCCCCGATGCGCGTGCCCCTGCTAGAATGCGCCCGCGTGGCGCAGCGCTCGAGCGCGCGCCAGCCCTCGTCAAGCCCAGGGCAAACAACGGCTCACAGGGCCAGGACGCTCGCCAGTGAGGATGGATTGACCGGCATCTGGTATGTCGTCGGGTTCGCGATCGCCGGCGTCTCGTTCGTCTTCCTGACCATCGGGGCTTCCTGGCTGATCTCCCATCGAAACCGCGGCGATCTCCACAAGGGCCTTCCGTACGAGAGCGGGATCGACACCTACGGCGACACCCACGGTCGGTTCGGGCTCTCGTTCTACATCTACGCCCTGCTCTTCGTCGCCTTCGACATCGAGGTGATCTTCATCTACCTCTGGGCGATCGTCCTGCGCGACCTGCTCCTGGGCGGCTTCGTGAGCATGCTGATCTTCGTCGCGGTCCTGATGCTCGGCCTCGCCTACGCCTGGCGGAAGGGGGTCCTGACATGGCACTGACAGCCGGCACGCCGACGCCCGGCAGTGGCGGTGACCTGCCGGCCGTCGCGGACGATCGGCGCGAGGTCGTCGAGCCGATCATCGTCCCGAACACGCTCTGGCGCCCGGTCGACCCGGCCGCCTACGACGGCGGCCGCCCGACCCAGATCACCCACCTCCGCGAGCTCGAGGCATCCGGCCTCGCCCGGCGCGACGACGCCCGCTGGGGCGGCGCGCTCGAGGTGATCCCAACCAAGGCGGACTACGTCCTCGACCTGATCCGGATGAACAGCCTCTGGCCGCTCCTATCGGGGCTCGCCTGCTGTGCGATCGAGATGATGTCCGCCGCCACGAGCAAGAACGACATGGACCGCTGGGGGATGTTCCCGTTCCGGGCCAGCCCGCGCCAGGCTGACGTGCTGATCGTGGCCGGTACGCTGACGACAAAGATGGCCGGCCCGCTCCTCCGCCTCTGGGAGCAGATGCCCGAGCCGAAGTGGTGCGTCGCGATGGGCGACTGCACCTGCTCGGGCGGCCGCTACAAGCGCAGCTACTCGACGATCGAGGGGATCGACCGGGTCATGCCGGTGGACGTCTACGTGCCCGGCTGCCCACCGCGACCTGAGGGCCTGATCTACGGGATGATGAAGCTCCAGCAGCTGATCAAGGACGCGCGCGGCCACTGGCCCGAGAAACCGGTCGGCCCGACGGTGCCGGACGGGATCTGAGACGACGATGGATCGCGCGTTCAGGCGCCGCCTCGAGCTGCGCTTCGGCGACCGGCTGAGCGGTCCAATCCGCCAGCGTCACGACGAGACCGAGATCCGGATCGCACCGGCCGACCTGCCCGAGGTGATGCGCACCCTCCACGACGACCCGGCCTTCCGCTTCGAGTTCCTCGCCGACCTGTGCGGCGTGGACACCGGGCGCGTCATGCAGGTCGCCTACCACCTCTGGAGCGACACGACCCCGGACTGGCTGCGGGTGATCGCGGACGGCCTGTCGCGCGACGAGCCACGCGTGCCGTCGGTGACGTTTCTCTGGAAGGGCGCCGAGTGGATGGAGCGCGAGGCCTACGACATGTTCGGCATCGTCTTCGAGGGCAACCGCGACCTCCGCCGGATCTACATGCCGCCCGACTACCGGAGCTTTCCGCTCCGCAAGGACTTCTTCATCGCCGACGATGCGGCCCGCTCGCCGGGCGCCGGGGTGCGCCCGATGGAGCGCACCCACGTACCGGCGAACGCCGTTCCCGGCAGCGCCGTCCGGCACTCGAAAGTCGACTGAGCGATGACCACGAGCCGCGATCCCGCCGCGCCCTACGACATCCCTGCCCACGCCTCCGCCGACGACCCGCGGGTGACGCTCGAGGAGCAGCTCGGGGTCTTCGAGCCGATCCCGCCGTACCCGCCGCGGACCGAGCGTGAGGCCGAGTTCTACACCCTCGGCGAGGGCGAGATGTTCATCAACATGGGCCCCCAGCACCCCTCGACCCATGGTGTGCTGCGGGTCGTTCTCAAGCTGAACGGCGAGCAGGTCGTCGACCTCGACCCGGTCCTGGGCTACCTCCACCGCGGGGTGGAGAAGCTGTGCGAGAACGCCGACTTCCACCAGGCGATCTGCTACATGGACCCGCTCGAGTACGTCAGCTCGCTCTTCTGCGAGTGGCCGGCAGTCATGGCCTTCGAGAAGCTGCTCGACGTCGAGGTGCCCCGGCGCGCCGAGTACATCCGGGTCCTCTCCACGGAGCTGAACCGGATCGCCAGCCATGCCCTCTTCATGGGCTGGATGGCGCTCGACCTCGGCGGTCTGACGCCGATCCTCTACTCGTTCATCGAGCGCGACGAGATCGTCGAGATGCTCGCCGCCCTGACCGGCCAGCGGATGCTCTTCAACTACTTCCGGGTCGGCGGCGTGAACGGGGATCTGAACCACGAGTTCATGAGCCGCCTCGGCGCCTGGATGAGCCGGGCGACGGACCAGATCGAGGCGAGCCTCACCCTCCTCAACGAGAACGAGATCTTCGTCCGGCGGATGCGCGGCCTCGGCGTGCTTGATCGCGAGACGGCGCTCCGGATGGCGGTCAGCGGACCGAACATCCGCGCCTCCGGCATTCCCTTCGACCTCCGGCGCGCCCACCCGTACTCGGTCTTCCCGGAGCTCGAGTTCGACATCCCGACCCGCCAGGAGGGCGACTGCCTCGCCCGCTACCTGCTCCGGATGGATGAGATCAAGCAGAGCCTGCGGATCATCGACCAGTGCCTCCACGAGATGCCCGACGGACCGGTCATGGCCAAGGTGCCGCGCCTCCTGCGCGCCCGGCCGGGCCGCGCCTTCGCGGCGGTCGAGGGACCGCGCGGCGTGTACGGCGTCCATGCCATCAGCGACGGAACCGACCAGCCGTTCCGGATGCGGATCCACGACCCGTCGTTCGTCAACCTCCAGCTCGTCCCGCTGATGATGCCCGGCAACCTCGTGGCCGACACGATGGCGATCATGGCTTCGCTCGACCCGATCATGGGCGGGATCGACAAGTGAGCGTCGTCGGTTCGACCTGGGGTCGCCTGACGCTGCCCGGCAAGGTCCTCGCGATCGCCCTCCCGGTCCTCCTCGGGCTGACG
>JAJYXX010000414.1:3586-4866 GCA_021801545.1 Chloroflexota bacterium
TGATCATCCTGGCCGGCACGATGAGCCTGAACCGGCTCGTCCTCGACCAGTCGGGCTCGATCTTCGACTGGTTCGTCTTCCGCCAGCCGCTCGGGGCGCTGATCTTCTTCATCGCCGCGACCGCCGAGGCGAACCGGACGCCGTTCGACCTGACCGAGGCGGACTCGGAGATCGTGGCCGGCTTCGCCACCGAGTACTCGGGGATGCGCTTCGGCTTCTTCTTCTTCGCCGAGTACGTGAACGTGTTCATCATCTCGGCGCTCACCGTGACCCTCTTCTTCGGCGGCTGGAACGCACCGTTCGACTGGCCGTTCCCGGTCTCGGTCAGCCTCGACCCGGCAAGCCTCGGGGTCTGGCTGCTCGTCCTCGTCGCCGTCGTGCCGGTCGCCGGCACGCTCTTCTTCGCGGCGCCCTTCTGGGTCAGCAACAGCCGGCTGCCGGCCTGGCAGGCGCTCGTCATCGGTTTCGTCCTGTTCAATCTCGCCGTCGTTGCGGTCGGGCTCGGCCTCGCCTTCGTCAGCTTCGACTGGGTCGTCGGGCTCGCCTGGTTCTTCCTCAAGACGTACGTCTTCGTCTACACGTTCGTCTGGATGCGGGGCACGCTGCCCCGGGTGCGGATCGACCAGCTGATGAACTTCGCCTGGAAGTGGCTGCTCCCCGCCTCGCTGCTCAACCTGTTCGTGACGGCCCTCGCGGTCGTCATCCTCGCCACGTGAGGGCTGCCCGGTGAGCCTGATCCCCGGTCTTGGCATCGTGCGCGGCATGGCGCTCACCCTGCGCCGCTTCTTCGAGCCGAAGGTGACGATCCGCTACCCGGAGGTACCGGCGGACTACAGCCCGAAGTTCCGCGGCCGCCTCCAGCTGCTGTACGACGAGTACGGGACCCTGAAGTGCGAGACGTGCTTCCAGTGCGCCCAGGCCTGCCCGATCGAGTGCATCGACATGGGTGGCGTCGACACGAAGGGCCGCTACCACGTCCACTGGGGCGCGGCCGAGACGTACGGCGAGCGGCGTGAGGAATCGGCCCTCCGGCGCTCCGGCCGGCCGGTGCCGGATCCCGCCTTCGAGCAGTTTGCGCCGGTCGATCTGACCCCCGTCGGCGCGATCCTCGCCGAGCACGAGTACGACCCGAAGCAGCTGCTCGCGATCCTCGAGGCGATCCAGGAGGAGTACGGTCACCTGCCGGTCGCGGCGCTCAAGCGGGTGAGCCAGGCGACCGGCGCCTGGTACGCGATGATCTACGGCACCGCCTCGTACTACCGGCACCTGCGCTTCGGGCC
>JAJYXX010000414.1:4966-14620 GCA_021801545.1 Chloroflexota bacterium
CGATCCTGCTCGCGCGCGCCGGGGCGGCCGACCCGACCGACCTCGATGCGGCCGTCCGCAACGGAGCGTTCGAGGGGCTGAAGCGCGCCGTCCGCGACCTGGGCGCCACCGGCACGATCGCCACGGTCGCGAGCTCCGGCCTCCGCGGCCGGGGCGGCGCGGGGTTCCCGGCCGGTGAGAAGTGGCGCGCCTGCGCCGCGCACGAGGCCCCCCAGCGCTACGTCGTCGCCAACGGGTACGGCGCCGACCCGGCCGTCACGACCGACCGGACGCTCATCGAGGAGGACCCGTTCGCGGTCATCGAGGGGGTCGCGATCGCGGCCTACGCGGTCGGGGCGAGCGAGGCCTACATCGCCGTTCGGGCCGACGCCGGCGAGGCGATCCGCCGGCTCGAGGCGGCCGCCGCGCAGGCGGAGGAGGCGGGTTTCATCGGCCCGGATCTCCTCGGCTCCGGCCATGACTTGACGATCCATGTCCGGACGGTCCAGGGCGCCTACATGCTCGGCGAGGAGACGGTGCTCCTCAAGGCCCTCGAGGGGAAGCGCGGCCAGCCCGATCAGCGCCCGCCCTACCCGACCGAGCGTGGCCTGTTCGGCAAGCCGACGGTCGTCCAGAACGTCGCGACGCTCGTCACGGTACCCTGGATCCTCGTCAACGGCACCAAGCGCTTCGCCGCAACCGGTTCGGCGACGAGCCCGGGCACGGCTCTCGTCCACGTTCGCGGGCCCCAGGGCGACGGCATCGCCGAGGTTCCGCTCGGGACGCCGCTGCGCGAGATCGTCGGGCTCCTCGGCAGGGTACCGGCCGGCCACGCGCTCAAGGCGCTCCTCGTCGGCGGACCGTCCGGCGGGCTCCTCCCGCCCGAGCTCCTGGACACGCCGTACGACTTCGAGGCGCTCCGCGAGGCGGGTGCCCACATCGGCTCGGGCTCGATCATCGCGGTCGACGAGCGCGCCTGCGTCGTCGACCTCGCCCGGCTCCTCACCCGGTTCTGCGCCGACGAGGCGTGCGGCAAGACGATCCCCTGCCGGATCGGGATGCGCCGCCTGTTCGAGGTCGGCGAGCGGATCGTGACCGGGCACTCCCGCCCGGCCGATCTGCAGCTGCTGACCGACCTCAGCCATGACATCGTTGCCAGCGCCCTCTGCGACCACGAGCGGCTGGCGACCCTTCCGCTCGCCAGCGGGATGCGATACTTCCGCTCCGAGATCGACGACCACATCCTCCGCAGCTCCTGTCCGGCCGGCGTCTGCCACCCGATCGTGGTGGCCGCCGGGGCGGCGGGCCGCGACTGAGAGACTTCCACCGCCATGGCCGACCTGCTGACCCGCCCCGACACCACCGCCCCTGCTGCCGCTGTCGCACCTGCCGCGGGCGAAGAGACGCTCGCCGAGCATCTCCTCATGACCCAGGCGCCGCAGCGACCCGCCACGGCGCCGATCATCCGGCTCGAGGTGGACGGGCGGATCGTCGAGGGGCGCGAGGGCCAGACGATCCTCGAGGTCTGCCGCGATAACGGGATCGAGATTCCGACCCTGTGCTACGAACCGAAGCTGCCGGGCTTCGGGGCGTGCCGGATGTGCGTCGTCGAGGTCGAGGGCGAGGAGCACCCGCCGATCAGCTGTTCCCGCGCGGCCGAGGCGGGGATGGTCGTCCGGACCCAGACCGACGAGGTCCGGCGGCTGCGCCGGACGAACCTCGAGCTGATCTTCAGCGACCACAACGCGTACTGCCTGCCGCCCTGCCAGAACAAGTGCCCGAGCCACATCGACATCCCGGGTTTCCTGAAGCAGAACGCAGAGGGGAACTGGCGCGAGTCGGCCCGGATCTTCAAGCGCACGATCCCGTTCCCCTCGATCCTGGGCCGGGTCTGCCCGGCCCCCTGCGAGGAGCACTGCCGGCGCGACGAGGTGGACGAGGCGATCGCGATCCGCGACAGCCACCGCTACGCGGGCGACCAGGTCCTGCGGGCGATGCTCAACGAGGGGATCGACCCGCCGCTCCCGTTCGAGGTCCAGCCCAGGAGCGGCCGGCGCGCCGCGATCATCGGCTCCGGGCCGGCCGGCATGTCGGCCGCGTACTACCTGCTCCTGGCCGGCCACGACGTCACCGTCTTCGAGCGCGACCCGGCACCCGGCGGGATGCTCCGCTACGGGATCCCGCAGTACCGCCTGCCGAAGGTCGAGGTCCTCGAGGCCGAATACGAGAGCGTCGTCCGCCTCGGCGGCAGGATCGTCTGCAACCAGGCGCTCGGGCGCGACTTCACGCTCGACGACCTCCAGGGCCAGGGGTTCGATGCCGTCCTGGTCGCGATCGGCTGCTACGCCACGAACCGGCTCGGCGTACCGGGCGAGGACGCGGAGGGGGTCCTCGACGGCCTCGAGTACCTTCGGACCGCGACGCTCGGGCTGCCCTACCCGGGCCACGCCGGGACGCGGGTCGTCGTCATCGGCGGCGGCTTCACCTCGATGGACTGCGTCCGGACCTCCATCCGCCAGGGGGCGAAAGAGGTCACCCTCGTCTACCGGCGCGACATGAAGAACATGCCCGCGGCCGGCGAGGTCCACGAGGCGATCGAAGAGGGCGTGACGGCGATCTTCCAGGCCGGCCCGACGCGCGTCCTGACCGACGAGACGACCGGCCGGGTGACCGGCGTCGAGTTCATCCGGATGAAGCTCGGCGAACCGGACGCCTCGGGTCGGCGGCGGCCGGAGCCCGCCCCCGGGACCGAGTTCGTCATCCCCTGCGACCGCGTCCTGCTCGCGATCGGCCAGGGCCCCGACCTGTCGTGGATCGGCCCGGGATCGGAGGGGCCGCAGGCGACGAAGCAGCGCCGCCTGAAGGCGGACGCGGTGACGTTCGCCACGGACCGCCCCGGCGTCTTCGCGACCGGTGACGTTCGGATCGGGGCCGCCACCGTCGTCCAGGCGATCGCCGAGGGCCGGCGAGCGGCGTACGCGGTCGATGCCTACCTCAAGGGTGCCGACCTCTCCTCGATCCGGACCCGCCAGACGCTCGCCGAGCCGCAGCCCGAGTTCCTCTCGATCGTGCCCTTCACGAGCGAGGCCAAGGAGCCGCGTTACCGCATGAAGGCGATGGAGGCTGCGGCCCGGAACACGAGCTACGTCGAGTACGAGATCCCGTACACGCGCGAGGAGGCGATCGCCGAATCGACGCGCTGCCTGCAGTGCACCTGCGAGGCGATCGGCTTCTGCGACCTGCGTCGGCTGGGGATCGAATACGGGACGACGCTCCGGACCCTCGAGCCCCAGTACCACCAGGGCGCCGGCTACCGGAGCGTCACGGAGAACCGTTTCACCGGCTCCAACCACGACTACATCCGCGACGACAGCCACGCCTTCATCCTGCGCGAACCGTCGCGCTGCATCGACTGCGGCCGCTGTGCCAATGTCTGCGCCGAGGTCGTCGGGGCCGCCTGCTACGACTTCATGCGGATCGGCTTCGACACGCTCGTCACGACGCCGCTCGACATGAGCCTGAACGACACGCCGTGCGTCTCGTGCGGGCGGTGCGCGGAGACGTGCCCGACGGGCGCCCTGATGCCGAAGCCGCGGATCCTCCAGACGTACGAGGTCGACGAGAGCCGCTGCATCCTGTGCGGGATCTGCGTCGACGCCTGCCCCTATGACGCGCTCCGTGACGGCGGCGATTTCGAGCTTGCCCACACCAGTCGCGAGGAACCGGAGATCGACCTGATCGCGCTGGCCAGCATCGACCGCGAGACCGAGGTCACCTACATCCGCCGCGAGCGCGGCTGGGCCGCACGGGCGGCGGCCGAGGGCCGAACGATCGATCCGGGCCGGCTCCTGCCGGTGTTGCCCGCCTCGCTCGCGCCAGGCAACGGCCAGAGCGGCAACGGGCACGGCGGCGACCACGCCAGCGGCCACGCCAGCGGAACCCACGCCCACAACAGGTAGCGAGCGGGTCCCGGACCGGCAGGGGGACGCGGGGGGCGGCCGGCGGGACAGAGACAGCGACAGAGACGGAGAGAGGAACGTCGTGACGATACCGGACGCGGTCCCGATCATCGGCATCGGATGGGATGACGTCCTGTTCGTGATTCTCGCCGCCACGATGCTCGGCTCGGGGCTGCTCGTGGTCACGATGCGCGACATCATCCGCTGCGGCCTGGCGATGATCGTCTCGTTCCTGAGCCTGGCCGGCATCTACGTGCTCCTCGGCGCCCCGCTCCTCGGGGCCGCCCAGGTCCTCGTCTACATCGGCGCGATCAGCGTCCTCATCCTGTTCGCGATCATGCTCACCGAGTCGAAGGACGCCCCGACGAGGCTCGTCTTCCAGACCCAGGCGGGCCCGGCCGCGATCGCGGCGATCGTGCTGGCGATCGTCCTGGCGCTGACCGTCAGCGCGACCGATTGGGGTGCCGTCAGCGAGCGCGTCCGAAGTTCGACCGACACCGTCGCCCGCATCCTCTTCGACCAGTACGTCCTGCCGTTCGAGATCGTCGGCGTCCTCCTCCTCGCGGCCGTCATCGGCGGGGTCTTCCTCGCCAGGCGAGAGCTGGGAGACCGCTCGTGACGAACTCGCTCGACGCCTACCTCGTCGTGTCGGGGATCCTCTTCTCGATCGGGATGTTCGGCTTCCTCGCCCGCCGGAACGCGATCAGCATGCTGATGTCGATCGAGCTGATGCTGAACGCGGTGAACCTCGCGATCGTCGCCTTCGGTGCCTTCGTGCCGGCCCTCCACGACCAGGCCTCGGTCATCGCCCTGATCGTCATCGCCGTCGCGGCTGCCGAGGCGACCGTGGGACTTGCGATCGTCATCGCGATCTTCCGGAACCGGCGGACCCCGCTCGTCGACGAGTACGACACGATGCGCCAGTGACGGGAGCCTGACGCCGTGATGGAAACCCTGATCCCGCTCATTCCCGCCCTGCCGATCAGCGGCTTCGTCTTCAGCGCGCTCTTCGGGCGGCGGATCCAGGCGCGCTTCGGCAAGCCGGCCGCCAGCCTCGTGCCGGTCGGCCTGATCGTGGCCGCCTGGGCGATCGCGATGGTCGTCGCCTACGGTGCGCTCAGCCATGCCGAACCGTTCGGCGAGACGGGCCACGGGGTGACGCTCTGGGAGTGGATCCCGGCCGGCTCGCTGACCGTGAACGCCGGCCTCTACGTCGACGCCCTGACGGCGATCCTCCTCGTCGTGGTCACGACGGTCGGGATGCTCGTCCACATCTACTCGATCGGGTACATGGGCCACGACCCGGGGTACTGGCGGTTCTTCGCCTACCTCAACCTGTTCATGTTCTCGATGCTCCTGCTCGTCCTCGCCGACAGCTGGCTCGTCATCTTCGTCGCCTGGGAGCTCGTCGGGCTCTGTTCGTACCTGCTGATCGGCTTCTGGTACCGCAGACGCTCGGCGGCCCTGGCGGCGAAGAAGGCGTTCATCGTCAACCGCGTCGGCGACGTCGGGTTCGCGCTCGGGATCATGGCGATCTTCGTCAACACCGGGACGCTGAACGTCCGCGAGTCGATCGAGAAGCTGATCGCGCCCGACGCAACCCTGGCGATCCCACTCGTCGTCGTCGCCCTGCTCGTCTTCGCCGGTGCGATCGGCAAGAGCGCCCAATTCCCGCTCCACGTCTGGCTGCCCGACGCGATGGAGGGCCCGACCCCGGTTTCCGCCCTCATCCATGCCGCGACGATGGTGAACGCCGGCGTCTACCTCGTCGCCCGGGCGAACCCGATCTTCGGCCACGCGCCGGAGGCGATGGTCGTCGTGGCCTCGATCGGCATCTTCACCGCCATCCTGGCGGCCTCGATCGCCTTTACCCAGACCGACATCAAGCGCGTCCTCGCCTACTCGACGGTCTCGCAGCTGGGCTACATGTTCGCCGCCCTCGGCGTCGGCGCCTGGGTGGCGGCGGTCTTCCATCTCTTCGCCCAGGGCTTCACCAAGGGCCTCCTCTTCCTCGACTCGGGCTCGGTCATCCACGCCGTCCACGACGAGCAGGACATGCGCCGGATGGGCGGCCTGGCGAAGAAGATCCCGATCACCTACTGGACGATGCTCATCGGCTCGCTGGCGATGGCCGGGATCCCGCCGCTCGTGCCGTTCTTCTCCAAGGACGAGATCCTCGCCGGCGCGTTCAAGAACGGCTTCCTCGTCGTCTGGCTGGTCGGGTTCATCGTGGCCGGGATGACCGCCTTCTACATGTTCCGGCTGATCGGCCTGACGTTCTGGGGCACGAGCCGGGTGGATCCGAGCGTCGAACCGAAGATCCACGAGTCGCCCCGGTCGATGACGATCCCGCTCGTCCTCCTGGCGCTCGCCACGGCGGTCCTCGGCGTCATCGTCGGCTGGCCGCTCGACGGCGGCCTGATCCACCAGTGGCTCGCCCCGATCTTCGAGGAGACCATCGCGTTCGCCGGCCACGCCGAGCAGCCGTTCGAGCTGTTCGGGATCGACGGCGCACTCGTGCTGGCGAGCGTGACGATCGCGGTCCTCGGCATCGTCGGGGCCTGGCGCCTGTTCGGGGTCGAGCTCTTCGGCCTGCGGCTCGGCGGCCAACCGGAGCGCGTTCGCGAGCTGAGCGCCCGGCTGCCGTTCCTCTACCGGGCGTCGCTCAACAAGTGGTGGTTCGACGAGCTCTACGACCTGCTCTTCATCCGGATCGGCGGGCGGGTCGCGGCCGGCCTCTGGTGGTTCGACCGGGTCGTGATCGACGGCACGGTGAACGGGACCGGCACGGTGGCCGCCACCGCCGGGCGCGGGCTGCGCCGGATCCAGACCGGGCGCGTCCAGAACTACGCGCTCGGGATCACCCTCGGGCTGCTCGTCATGGCCGGTTCCTACCTGCTGATCGTGGGGCGCTGACGACGATGGACATCTCCACCCTGCCGCTCCTCTCGATCATCACCTTCCTGCCGCTCGCCGGAGCGATCCTCATCGCGTTCATCCCGCGCGGTTCGGTGACCGCGACCCGCGGCGCGGCACTCGGCGTCGCGCTCGTGACATGGGTCTTCTCGCTCTTTCTGCTCCTCGGTTTCTCGCCGACCCACACCCCGTTCCAGTTCGTCGAGGTTGCCGACTGGATCCCCGTCTTCGGCATCCGCTACCAGCTCGGCGCGGACGGCCTGAGCGTCGCCCTCGTCGTCCTCACGACGACGCTCACCTGGATCAGCATCCTGGCCAGCTTCGGCCCGATCCGGGAGCGGGTGAAGGAGTACATGATCTCCTTCCTCATCCTCGAGGTCGGGATGGTCGGCGTCTTTCTCGCCCTCGACCTGTTCCTCTTCTACATCTTCTGGGAGATCGTCCTCGTCCCGATGTACCTGATCATCGGGATCTGGGGCGGCTCGAACCGGATCTACGCCACGATCAAGTTCGTCCTCTACACGCTCGTCGGCTCGCTCCTCATGCTCGTCGCGATCCTCGGTACCGCGTTCACGTTCCAGGCGGCGACCGGGTCATGGACCGGGGCGTTCGACTTCGAGTCGCTCCGCAACTTCGCCAGCGCGGGCGGCTTCTCGGCCACGTTCCAGCTGTTCGCCTTCCTCGCCTTCTTCCTCGCCTTCGCGATCAAGGTCCCGATGTTCCCGTTCCACACCTGGCTGCCCGACGCCCACGTGGAGGCGCCGACTGCCGGCTCGGTGATCCTGGCCGGGATCCTCCTCAAGCTCGGCGGCTACGGCTTCATCCGGTTCGCCCTGCCGCTCTTCCCGGACGCGGCCCACACGCTCGCTCCGGCGATCATCGTCCTGAGTCTGATCGCGATCATCTACGGGGCGATCGTCGCCCTCGTCCAGCCGGACCTCAAGAAGCTCGTGGCCTACTCGTCGGTCAGCCACATGGGCTTCGTGACCCTCGGCATCTTCATCTTCCAGCCCCAGGGCCTCCAGGGCGCGATCCTCCAGATGGTGAGCCACGGCCTGATCACCGGCGCCCTCTTCCTCCTCGTCGGGGTGATCTACGAGCGGACCCACGATCGAGCGATCGCGAAGATGGGCGGCCTGGGCGGGCCGGTCCCGGTCTACGCCGCGGCATTCGGGTTCTTCGTCTTCGCCTCGGCCGGGCTGCCGGGCCTGTCAGGGTTCGTCGGCGAGTTCCTCGTCCTGCTCGGTGCGTTCGTCTACAACCCACTCGTCGCGGCGGTGGCGGCGCTGGTCATGATCCTCGGCGCCGGCTACCTGCTCTGGATGTTCCAGCGGGTCGCCTTCGGTGATCTGTCCGAGTTCCTGCGTGGCCTCGGACACCACCTGACCGACATGCGCCCGGTCGAGATGCTGACCCTCGTGCCCCTCGGCACGCTCGTCGTCGTCTTCGGGCTCTTCCCCGGCCTCATCCTCGACCTCGTCCAGGGCACCGTCGCGACGGTCCTGCGCGATGTGGGCACGGGCACGGCGATCAACCTTCTCTTCTGGCAGTAGCGGGAGCCACGACCGGACATGGCCTGGGCCGACTTCGTCACCATCGCGCCACTCGTCGCCGCGATCCTCGTCGCGGCCGCGATCGTGCTCGTCGACCTGGTCGCGCCGGGCCGGCGGACGCCCGCCCTCGTCGTCTCGCTCGGCGGGCTGGCGATCGTCGCGGTGCTGACGCTCGTCACCGGCCAGACGTCGGCGACGGCCTTCGGCGGGGCGTACAAGGTCGACGCGCTGACGACGTTCCTCGACCTGCTCTTCCTCTCGATCGCCGCCCTGACGATCCTCTTCGCGCCGGACTATCTCGAGCCGCGCGACCTGCCGGTCGCCGAGTTCGCGGCCGTCCTCGTCTTCGCGATCAGCGGGGCGATGCTCATCTCCGCCTCAGCGGACCTGCTCGTCCTGTTCCTCGGTCTCGAGCTGATGGTCCTGCCCGGCTACCTGCTGGCGGGCTTCGCGAAGCGTGACGCGCTCTCGACCGAGGGCGCGATCAAGTACTTCCTGCTCGGTTCGTTTTCCTCGGCGATCTTCCTCTTCGGGCTCGCCTTCGTGTGGGGCCTGACCGGGACAACCCGGATCGCGGGTGTGGCCGACGCGCTCGGTGCGATCGCCTCGGGCAGCGCGCCGCTCTCGGCCGGACTGGCGATGGGCCTCGCCTTCCTGACCGCCGGCGTGGCGTTCAAGATCGCCGCCGTCCCGTTCCACTACTGGACCCCGGATGCGTACCAGGGGTCGCCGACCCCGGTCACCGGCTACCTCTCGGTCGGTCCGAAGGTCGGCGCCTTTGCGCTCATCATCCGGCTCTTCGTCGAGGCGCTCGGGCCACTCCAGGCGGACTGGCTGCCGATCATCTGGGTGCTCGCCGCGCTGACGATGACGCTCGGTAATCTCGTCGCGCTCACCCAGACGAACGTCAAACGGATGCTCGCCTACTCCTCGATCGCCCACACCGGCTACATGCTCGTCGGGCTCGCCGCGTACGCCGGCGGGCGGGTCGAGGGGCTCGAGGGGTTGCTCTACTACGGCGCCGCGTACACGTTCATGAACCTCGGTGCGTTCGCCGTCGTCGCCGCGCTCCAGCGCCGGCCGGGGGTCACGAGCTCGCTCGACACGTTCGCCGGGCTCGGTCGCCGCGAACCGATCCTCGGCGCGCTCATGGTCCTCTTCCTGCTCTCGCTGACAGGCATCCCGCCGACGGCCGGCTTCTTCGGCAAGGCGTACGTCATCCTCGCCGCCGTCCAGGCCGGCTCACC
>JAJYXX010000125.1 GCA_021801545.1 Chloroflexota bacterium
CTCGGACACGGCCAGCGAATCGTCATCTCGGACGCGGGCCTGCCGATCCCGTCCGGCGTCCGGCGGATCGACCTTGCGGTCCGCTGCGGCGTGCCGTCGTTCGCGGACGTGCTGTCGACCGTCGCGGCAGAGCTGGCCGTCGAGCGCGTCGTCATCGCGACGGAGTCGGACACGGTCGGGCACGGCCGGATCCGCGACATCCTCGCCCGAGCGCTCGACCGCACCGTGCTCGTCGATGTCGTATCTCACGAAGAGCTCAAGGAGATGAGTGCGAGCGCGGTGGCCGTCGTCCGAACGGGAGAGTGCACTCCGTATCTCAACGCGGTGCTCGTCGCAGGGGTGAGCTTCTGATGTCGCTCCTGCGTCTCACCGGGGTCACCAAGCGCTATGGCGGCGTGCCGGTGCTCTCCGACATCGACCTGTCGATCGAGCCCGGCGAGGTCGTCGGACTCATCGGTGAGAACGGCGCCGGCAAGTCGACCCTGATCAAAGTCGTCGCCGGGGCCGTGATGGCCGATGCGGGCGAGGTGCGTATCGACGAGCAGCCCGTCACGTTCGCCGGACCGGCCGACGCGATCAAGGCCGGTATCGCGGTCATCTACCAGGAGCTCAGCCTCTGCCCGGCGCTCGATGCGACCGAGAACATCCTGCTCGGTTCGCTGCCGCGTCGTGGCCCGCTCGTCGACTGGCGGACCGCTCGGGCCGAGGCCGCGGGCTGGTTGCGTGACCTTGCGCCCGGGATCCCGCTCGACGTGCCGACGAAGGACCTCAGCGTCGGGCCGCGGCAGCTGATCGAGATCGCCCGGGCGCTTGCGCGCCGAAGCCGGCTCATCTTCATGGACGAGCCGACGGCCTCGCTGTCCGACCGCGAGACGGAGCTCCTGCTCGACATCGTCCGTGACCTGCGCTCGCGAGGGGTCAGCGTCGTCTTCGTGACCCATCGGCTCGAGGAGGCCCTTGCGGTCGCCGATCGCCTCGTCGTCCTTCGGGACGGGCGGAAGGTCGGCGAGCTCGAGGCCACCACGGCCACGCGCGATGACCTGATCAGGCTCATGGTCGGGCGAACCCTCGTCCATGACGGCGTTCCGCCGCCGGTGCCCGACGCCGCCGAGGTCGTGCTCGAGGGACGCGACCTGGGCCGTCACGGCCGCTTCTCGGGCATCTCCTTCCAGGTTCGTCGAGGCGAGGTGCTCGGCCTTGCCGGCCTTGTCGGGGCCGGCCGGAGCAGCCTCCTGCGGGCGATCTTCGGCGCCGAGCCGATCGATGGCGGGACGCTCCTCCTGGACGGACGGCCGGTGCGGGTCAGGAGTCCCCGAGAGGCGATCAACCTGGGGATCTTCCTGGTGCCCGAGGACCGCGGCCGGCAGGGTCTCGTCCGGAGCATGTCCGTCGCCGAGAACGTCGCGATCGCGAGCTGGCCGATGCTCGGGAGGCTCGGGTTCGTACCGGACGGTGCCGTGGAGCGGCTTGCGAACGAGCAGGTGCGCGAGCGCGACATCCGGCTGCGCACGATCCACCAGCGAGTCCTGTCGCTGTCCGGGGGGAACCAGCAGAAGGTCGTTCTCGGTCGCTGGCTCGCCCTTCGGCCGCGGGTGCTCCTGCTCGACGAGCCGACCCGCGGGATCGACGTTGGGGCGAAGGCCGAGATCTACCAGCTCATCCGCGACCTGGCCTCGAACGGAGTGGCGATCCTCCTGTCGACGTCGGAGCTGCCCGAACTGCTCGCGCTCGCGAACCGATCGATCGTCCTCCGCGACGGCGTCGCGGTCGGCGAGCTGCCGGCCGGCGCGAGCCAGGAACAGGTGATGCACCTGGCGACCGGTGGGGCGGTCGCGCCGCTCGAGCTCGGGAGGAGGGGATGAACCTCGCTCGCCTCGGGTCGCTCCGGGCGGTTTCGGTGCGTTCGCTCATCGACTACGGGATCTACATCGCCTTCGTCCTGCTCTGCCTCGCGCTCGCCGTCGCCTCGCCGGTCTTTGCAACACCAGAGAATCTGTTCAACGTCGCGCTCCAATCGTCGATCAATGCCCTGCTCGCGTTTGGGATGACGTTCGTCATCCTCACCGCGGGGATCGACCTGTCGGTCGGCTCGCTCGTCGCGGTTGCCGGGGCGGTCGGCGGCGGCCTCATGGTCAGTGGGGTCGCCTGGCCGGTCGCACTCTTGGCAGGGCTGATCGCGGGAACGCTCCTTGGCTTCGCCAACGGTGTCGCCGTCACGGCGTTCCGGATCCCGCCGTTCATCGCGACCCTGGCGATGCTGTCGATCGGGCGGGGCCTGACCCAGCTCTACACGGGCGGGCGGCCGTTCACCGGGCTCGATCCGACGTTCAACCAGCTCGGCCAGGGATCGGTCGGTCCGATCCCGATCCCGGTCCTCGTCATGCTCGTCACGGTCGGGATCAGCTGGCTCGTGCTGCGCCACACCGTCTTCGGGCGGAACGTGTACGCAGTCGGCTCGAACCCGGAGGCGGCCCGCCTGGCAGGCGTCCGGGTGACGAGGGTGCTCCTCGGCGTGTACACGATCTCGGGGTTCCTCTCGGCGCTGGGCGGACTCGTCCTGACCGCCCGGCTCTCCTCGGCGCAGCCGACGGCCGGATTGGGCTTCGAGCTCGACGCAATCGCCGCCGTCGTCGTCGGCGGGACGAGCCTCGCCGGCGGCGAGGGGAGCATCCTGCGCACCCTCATCGGGGCGCTGATCATCGGCGTCCTGAACAACGGCCTGAACCTTCTGAACGTCGACCCGTTCATCCAGCCGGTCGTCAAAGGCGCGGTGATCCTCATCGCCGTCGGCCTCGATCGGCTCAAGACTCGAACGGGGGGCAGTTGATGGGAGGTGGCCGGTCATTCGCATCCGCTCGATCGCAGACTCGGCGGCGGGCTGGGTGATCCGAGGGTTCTGTTCGTGGTCCAAAGGGAGCGATGGTCGCTCCCATCAGCACCAGGAGGAGTGAACCGTGAATGCTAGGAAACTGGTCGCCATCCTCGCGGCGAGCACGCTGCTCATCGCTGCCTGCTCGACCGGCGGAGGCGGCGGCAGCAAGACGATCGGGCTGGCGCTCTCCACGCTCAACAACCCGTTCTTCGTCGCCCTGCGCGACGGCGCCCAGGCGAAGGCCACCGAGCTGGGCCTGACGCTGCAGGTCGCCGACGGGCAGGACAACCTCGCGACGCAGATCAGCCAGATCGAGGACTTCATCACCAAGAAGGTGGCGGTCATCATCATCAACCCGGTCGACTCCGACGGGATCGTGCCCGCCGTCCAGAAGGCGAACGACGCGAAGATCCCGGTCGTCACCGTCGACCGCGCCGCGAACGGCGGGACGGTCGCCAGCCACACCGCCAGCGACAACGTGGCCGGCGCGAAGATGGCCGGCGAGTTCCTGATCAAGCAGGTCGGCTCGGGCACGGTCGTCCAGCTCGAGGGGATCGCCGGGACGTCGGCAGCCCGCGATCGTGGTACCGGCTTCAAGCAGGCGATCGACGCCCAGACGGCGGTGACGCTTGTCGCCTCGCAGACGGCCGACTTCGCCCGCGACAAGGGCCTGAACGTCATGCAGAACCTGCTGCAGGCCAATCCGGACATCAAGGGCGTCTTCGCTCAGAACGACGAGATGGCGCTCGGTGCCGTCCAGGCGATCGACGCGGCCGGCAAGAGCGGCCAGATCGTCGTCGTCGGCTTCGACGCGATCCCCGACGCGCTGGCCGCGATCGAGCAAGGCAAGATGGCCGCGACCGTCGCCCAGCAGCCGAAGGTGATGGGCCAGACGGGCGTCCAGATCGCGAAGGACATCATCGACGGCAAGACGGTCCAGGCAAGCGTGCCCGTCGAGGTCACGCTCGTCACGAAGGAGAACGTCGCGCAGTTCAAGTGAGATCGGGCGTCCGATCGCGTTGTGGGCGTTCGGGGCGGCGGGTCATCGGTTGGTGGCCTGCCGCCTCGATACCTGCAGCCTGCGCCCGGGGATCGAGGACGGCCTCCTGGCGCCGTGCCGGTTGACGCAACAGACTATGTTGCGTACGATGCGGTGGCCGAAGACTCCCCGAGGAGACGCAAGATGCCGGTTCCGGTCCGTGAACGTGTCAGTGCCCTGGTCGGCGACGTCGGGAGTCGGGCGGCGGTCGCCCGCCTCCTGCAGGTCGATCGCTCGCGCGTCACGCGCTGGCTGGCAGCCGACGAGGAACCGGATCAGGCGAACCGTCGAGCGATCGACGCCTTCGAGTTCGCGCTCGAGCGGCTCACCAGCCGGTACCGCCTCGAGACAGCTCTGAAGTGGCTCGAAGGCCTGAACCCGCACCTCGGAGATTCCCGGCCCAGTGACCTGCTCCGAAACGGGCGCGTCGCCGAAGTCCTGGCGGCGATCGAGGCGGACGAGACCGGTACCTACGCCTGAGGTGCTGTATCGCCTCTTCCCCTGGGACCTCGCGGCCGACGCATCATCGCCCGGCGGCGCGCTGTTCAACCCACGGGCGCAGCAGGGCAGGGGGCGCCACGACAACCCGGATCTCTACGGCGCTCTCTACGTGGCTCGCGTCGAGGTGTCCGCGGTTGCCGAATGGCTGGCCGGCTTCCGCGGTCAGATGCTGGTGCCGGACGACTTCGTCCGGACCGACGGGCGTCGGTGGGCGCTCGTCGGGTTGGACGATGCGGCCCTGCGCGGGATCGTGGACCTCGACGACCCGGTGGAGCTCGAGGCGAGACGCATGCGGCCATCAAGGGTGGCCACGCGCACGCGGTCGACGACGCAACAAGTGGCCGAGACCCTCTTCGCCGAAGGGATCCCGGGCTTCGGTTGGTGGTCTACGCTCGAGGCAGCCTGGCCGAACGTGACGCTCTTCGCAGAACGCGCCCTCGACGCGCTCAACGTCGCGGAGGGCCCACGCGAGATCGGCATCGACGATCCGGTCGTTCGCGCCGCCGCCGCAGCCATCGGCGTCACCCTCTCGTGACATCGGCGGGCCTCCGTGAGGCGCTTGAGCGGCTCCGGTAGGCGGCGTAGCGAGGCGGCTCCGGTTGACGGCGGCGTGGCTGGAGCCGATGCTGGCAGCATGGCAGTCGATCGGGCGGCCGCCCGCCACGCCCTCATCTCCATCGTGGCCCGGCGTCAGAAGCCGGGCTCGGGCAGCCTTCTGAGCGAGCTGATGCGGTCGCGGAGGGAACGGATGGACTGGTGGACCGAAGCGCTCGCCAGCCTGGGCGGCGTCAGGCATGCGGTCGCAGGGGCGGTGGCCGCCAACACCTATATGCCCCCTCGGCAGACCGCGGACATCGACGCGGCCGTTCGTCTGCCCGACCTGCCCGGCGCCGAGGAGGCGCTCCGCCAGGCGGGCTGGACGCGTCAGGGGGCGCTGCGGCTCGGGGGCGGCCTGCGGGGGAGCGCGTGGGGCAGGGCCGGGCGGGAGCTCGACCTGCTTGGCCTGCCCGGTCGCTGGGGAGAGGAGGCCATCACGGCCGCGCAGCAGAACCTGGTGGAGGGGCGGCCGACCCTCACCCTGGAGCACCTGGTGGTCGCCAAGCTCATCTCCGGCCGAGCCGTGGACGTTGCCGACCTGAGCCGGATGCTCGGGGCCGCCAGCGCGGAAGCCCTCGCCGTCGTCCGCGGAGCCGTCACCCGGCATCTGCCCGACGCTCGCGACGACCTCGAGCAGCTCATCGTGCTGGGTAAGCTCGAGTACGAGCCGCCGCGGCCCGACGAGCTGTAGCCGGGTGCGAGTCGCACGCCTGCGCGGCGTGACCAGTTCGTACGCAGATGGAGCCCTGACCGCCGTGCCCCGCACCCGCCAGCCACGTCCCGCCGCCCCGCCGCTGACCACCGCGCAGGCGCTCGGCAGCCTGGTCAAGTCGGCGCGCGACATCATGCGCAAGGACAAGGGTCTGAGCGGCGACCTCGACCGCCTGCCGATGCTCACCTGGATCATGTTCCTCAAGTTCCTCGACGACATGGAGCGGATCGGGGAGGCCGAGGCGACTGAAGGGCGAGCGCTACCGCCCGGCGGTCGAGCCGCCCTACCGCTGGCGCGACTGGGCCGCGCCCGACGACGGGATCACCGGCGACGCCCTCCTCGCCTTCGTCAACAACGAGCGCGCCACGCTGCCCGACGGCACCGAGGGCCCCGGCCTCTTCGCCTACCTGCGCGGCCTCCAGGGCGCCGACGGCGGCGACCGCCGCGATGGCGTCGCCACCGTCTTTCGCGGCACGGTCAATCGGATGATCAACGGCTACCTGCTGCGCGACGTGATCAACAAGATCGACAACATCCACTTCACCAGCTCGGACGAGATCCACACCCTCGGCGCGCTGTACGAGTCGATGCTCCGCGAGATGCGCGACGCGGCCGGCGACTCGGGCGAGTTCTACACGCCTCGGCCGGTCGTCCGCTTCATGGTCGAGGTGGTCGATCCACGCCCGGCCGAGACCGTCCTCGACCCGGCCACCGGCACCGGCGGCTTCCTGTTCGAGGCGTACGGGCACCTGGAGCGCCTGGCCCGCACGGTCGAGGATCACCAGCTCCTCCAGCGCGGCACGATCTTCGGCGGCGAGCCCAAGCCGCTGCCCTACCTGCTGGGGCAGATGAACCTGCTCCTCCACGGGCTCGAGTGGCCCCAGATCGACCCCGGCAACAGCCTCCGCTTCCCTCTCCACGAGATCGGCGAGAAGCAGCGGGTCGACGTCATCCTCACCAATCCGCCCTTCGGTGGCGAGGAGGAGCGCGGTATCCTGGCCAACTTCCCGGCCGACCGCCAGACGGCAGAGACGGCGCTCCTCTTCCTGCAGCTGATCATGCGCCGGCTGCGCCGTCAGCCCAAGGCCGGCTTCGGGCCGTCACGGGCGGGCGTCGTCGTCCCCAATGGGACCCTCTTCGGCGACGACGTGGCGGCGCGGATCAAGGAGGAGCTGCTCCGGGAGTTCAACCTCCACACCATCGGGTACTACGAGCTGCCGCCGCCGGAGGGTCGGAAGCAGTACACCAAGACCGCGCCCTACGTCTCGGGCGAGTTCCCGACCTTCCTCCCCGCTGACGATCGTCTCGCGGACCTTTCGCCCTTCTTGTCGGGCTCGACGCGGTCCAAGTTGACGCAGGCCGCAATGAACCGAATCCCGATCCCCGTCCCGCCCTTGGCCGAGCAGAAGCGCCTGATGTTGACGGTGAGAGCGGCGGCTTCGGCGGCTGCATCCGTCGGGCAGCAGCTGTCACTGGCTGAAGTGCTTCAGGCAGCGCTGACGGCATCGGTGCTGGCACGGGCGTTCAACTAGCCCCGTTCAGCGGATCCCGGCTGCCAGCTCCACGACCCGACCGTTGCTCCGGAAGATTCCTGACCGGCCACGCCAATCAGCCGAGGTTCCTGGTACTGACCAGCGCAAGGCAGAGTAAGGTTGGCTGAGCTCAGCTGGTCCACCTCGAGACCGTATCATGCCGGCAGTGACGACCGAACCGATTGTCCTGGCGACTTGGGGATTGGTGGCCGTCACCGGCCTGCTGGTGCTGGTGACGGTGGGGCTTGTGTACGTCGGGTGGCATCAGGTTCGGCAGGCGAGGACAACGACCGAGGAGGTCCGCCGGCAGACCGCCGAACTGGGGCGTGAGGCTGACGCGGCGCTCAGAGCTGTCGAGGCAACGCGCGATATGGTTATCGAGATGCGTGCCGACCGGGCATTCCGAGACCCGTTCAAACTCGCCCTGGACGTCGAGTGTCGGGCGGCCGGCCACTGCCGGCTCGTCTTCGCGAACATCCACGAGCGCCCGATGCATACAACTAACATCGTCGTTCGCCAGGTAGCGCCGCCGCCGGCGGCTCCGCTCTATGAACAGAAACTCGACGTCACGATCGCACCCGCGTCCGATTGGGAGTACATGTTCGCGTACGACTACGTGCGGGTTGGCTTGATCGCGGTCGAGCTGGACGGTCGCCCGGTCGGCGGCATTCCCCAGCGTCTCGAGTTTCGACTCCAACGTGGAGATGACGGACGCCTTACCCCGGCGGGCCCGCCCGGCTGGTGCATCTTCGCGACCCAGAAGGGATAGATCGTTCGGCGGGCAGCCTGCCGGCCGTGGATCAGCCCGGCGCTCTGTCCAGGGCTCACAAGGCGATCGCCGATGCCACACCCACCCGTAGTGCATCGACGTCGGTCATGGATCAGTCCCCGGATGCTGGAGAATCGCGGTGGGTCACGAGTTGGCGGCTGCCGACCCCGCGCCACGGTGCGTTGGGGTCATCCAGCGTGTCGAGGACGAAGGTCGCGTATGCGATCGCTGAGCGGGCCGCGAAATCCGCGTGGCGGGGCTTGATCCCGCTGATCCGGCGGCCGCGGCCATGCCCTGTGCCGTAGCCCATGTTCCGCAGCTCGGCCAGACCGCCCGCCACCTGCGCGAGCCCGCCCAGGAGCTTCGTCATCACATCTGCACCCTTGGCCGTCGGGGCGACGGCCTCCGGGTGGAGCTTCAAGCAGACGAGCGCCCGTTTCGAGAGCGCGGGGAGGCCCTCGTTCTCGTCAATCGGCTCCCCGAGTTCCATCAGGACGAACTTCGCGGTCGCCTCGACCAGCTCCTTGGCCGCGCCGATCAGCTCCTCGGGCTCCTGGTCGAGCCGCTCGAGGCGCTGGACATGGAGTCGGATGTCGCTCTCGGTCGGCGTCGAGGCTAGCCGCGCCGACGCAGTGAGGAGCGGAGGCGGCAGCCGGAGCCGGCCCTTGCTGTCGGGCTCGATGCCAGCGCGCCGGAGCACCTTCATCAGGCGATCACGCCGTGCTCGCCAGTCGTCGTTGTCATGGTCGTCGAGGATACCTTCGACGACGCGGAGGTAGCGCTCCACGTCATCGGGAGATGTGAAGTCGATGGCGGCGTGAAACGCATCGGCCACTTGGCGCCGGACGCCGCTGGCCGTCGGCTCGAACTGCGCCGCGGGCTGGAAGCCCTCGACCCGGAAGAGCTCTCCGATCTCGTTCGCCGTGTACAGGCCCCAGCCGCCGACCGCATCACGCACCGCGTACCTGATCGACAATGGCACCAGCTCGGCGCGCCGCCCCGCCATCCATTCCTCGTTCTCGACCGCCGTCCGACCGCGGCACTTTGACGCTCATCGGAGCGGCGCCGTCGACGATGATACCGGGCACTTGGCCAGCCCCTCATCGGCCTGCAATCTACCAAGCTTGATCCTACGCAGGCGTGCGGGGCGCTGAGCTCGTCCAGACGCGTCCGTGACGCCTCGCCTGGGCGGAAATGGTCGCAGATTCGTGCGCAGGCTCGCCGTCCGCATCACTTCCCCGCCGGTCCAGCGCAGGGAGCTGTCAGCGTCGCGGGCGCTCGGCGCGGGCCACGCCCCGGAACTCAGCTCGGAGCGCAGCGAGGGATGCGCGACCGGGCCCGGCGATCCCGTCGAGCACTGCTTCGAGTGGCCAGGCCATGAGATGGCGCTGGCGGGCGAGGTAGATCCCGAGACGGTCGATCCGGTACGCGTCGTCGTAGTCGAGGAGGGTGTAGCCCAGGAGTTGGAGGAGCCAGCCCTGATCCAACTTCGGGTTGACGGTCGCCTTGATGTCGAGCAGGCAGCCGTCGAGGATGAGGTCCGCGTCCGCGCCGCCGACGTCGGCCGAGCCCGCGAACGTCGGGTTGAGGGTCACCAGGTCGGTGAGCCAATCGGCAAAGCGGTCGTAGAAGCCGTACGAGAGAGCGGCGAGATCGGCCAGCCAGGCGGGCTGGGCGAGGTCGAGGAGATCCCCAGCGGTCGACTGTGCCCCGAGGCGGGCGAGCGGCGACGTCGGCTGGAGAAGGGCCCGGAAGACTTCGTCGAACAGGGCGAGGGCGACGCAGGCGCGGTCGAGTCGCTCCTCGTCGGCGCGGTCGAGCCGCCGACCCGCCGGCGTGAGCTCGGCGGTGAGCGCCTCGAGATGACGGAAGAAGGCGGCCGGGAGGGTTTCGGAAACGGCAGGATCGTCAAGGTCGGGGATCCCGGACACCCAGACTTCTGACTTGCTCGGCGACTGGCGCCAAAGCGCCGGATGCTCAGGATCCTCGGCGAGCAGGTACTGTCCGAGGGTCAGGGCAGCCCCGGACCACGCGATGAGCTCGCGTGGCGGCGTGACCGCGAAGTAGTAGCGCAACCGGTAGTCGAACGCGATGCCGATGGTCGTCCAGGGCACCGGGCCGTCGGGCCGGATCGTCGGTGCGGCCGGGCCGGGCAGGTCCTTTCGCATCTCCTTCAGATGCGGCCCGAGGTTCGGGAACTGGTCGATGAGCCAGCGCCGGACCGGGCTCTGGAGGTCGCGCAGATGCGAGGTGAGCGACATGGTCAGCTCCGAGCCCGACCCAACTCGACCGCGACCAGACCCTCCGCGAGCCGCTCTGGGCCGCGGGGATCGGTCGGTTGTCCGGTGGCCATCATCGCTTCGTCAGTGGCGGCATCCACTCGGCTTTCAGGCGTGCTTCCAGTCTGACGGCCTCGGCCTTGGAACGGCAGACGACCCAAGCGACGCAACAGGCGAGGACCCAGGCGCGCAGGCTTGCGAGTTGGTCGGCGGTGAGCTTGATGCGCTTGGCCTTGATGTCGGCGGACGTGCCGAAGCCGAGGTGTTCGGCGACATTGCGACGAAAGGCAGAGGTACCGACCGAGCGGCCCTGGCCGAGGTGATTGCCCCATACGCGCGCGCGAAGGTCGTCCGCCTTCCCGACGTACACGGCTCGGCCGCGTCGATACCAGGCGTAAACGCCGGGGTCAGAGGGCACGTCGGCGTCACGCAGATCCCGTGCGCTCAGCCTCGGCTGGCCCTCGAGTCGCACCCAGAGAGGTCGCTCGGCTTCCATCTGGCTACCTCGGCAGCGACAGGATGGCTGGGGCCAGATCCCGAAGATCATCGAGCACGATCGTGCCGTATGCCTCATCCAGGTGGGCATCTCGGATGAGGCCCCGCCAGTGCCGCTCGGTCACGACAATATCGCAGTAGGGGACTACCACGCTCAGCGCCGCGATGTCGTTGAGGTCGTTCTCTTCCCAGCGCTGCTGCGGGTTGCGGTGGCGCACGCGGACCAGCTGGTAGTTCATCCGCCGCGTGGGGAGGGCGAGCAAGAAGTCGGTCAACGTATCGGCCCCGGCAAGCTGGTCCGCGGACAGCCCGGCGCGCCCCATCGCCTCGCTGAGCGGGTCGAGGATGGCGACGAGCTCCTGGGCGATCAGGGCCCGTGGTAGGCGCCCGCGCCCGAAGCCGGCCTCGCGGAGGCGCTCGCCGTTCTCGCGCTGACCGGCGGCGAATCGTTTGCCATGGACCCGCTCGGTGCCGGTGCGGAGCCGGGGCACCGGCAGGTCTTCTGGTGGTCCGGCGAGGGCGGCGAGCTCCCACTCCTCCTCGAGAGAAGGCCTGAGATCAGGGTGCTGGGCAAGGAGCGCGCGGAGTTCGTCGGAAACCGGGAAGCGCGGGCCGAGCCGACCGAAGGCGTGGGCGACGCCGCGGCCGAAGATGTCGACCGCCCGGATGTGCCGCGGTTGTCCGAAGCGCTCACGGAGAGCGAGGTCGAGCTCCATCCGCAGGAGCAGATCGGCCGGAGCGATCGTGTCGAAGCGCGACAGCTCGGCCATGAACCGCGCGAGCGTGCCCCGCTGCGACCAGGCCTGCTTACGCCAGGTCTCCATGTAGTGGAAGCAGGAGAGCGGCAACGAGAGGAGGCCGGCGGCGACGCCATGGCGCGCGAGCAGGAGAAGGTCGTCGAGCGCAGCGCCGTCCTTGCCGGCGGCGGCCCGCGCGAGCTCGATCCACTTGTTCTGGTCGAGGTAGACGCGGCGCAAGGCCTGCCCTCCGGGGGAAGCGAGCTGAAGCCGGCGTTCAGGGAAGCGGCGATCGGGGACTCGGGGCGCTGGCGAGCCGGCCTCGGCGCGCAGGGTTAGACGACCTCAGGATCCGGGCACTCCTCGAAGAAGCCTGTATCCACGTTGGGGACATACGCGCCCCCGGTGATGAAGGCTGCGAGATGGACCTCCGCTTGAGCAGCTGTCAGGTGCCCGTGCTCTACCGCGAAGCAGAGGACCTCGCGGGTCCCGACGACGTTGCCCGGGCCGAGCAGCGCCCCGGCGATCGCGATCGCCTCGCCGTCGTCGCTGACGACGCATCCGGACAGGGCGCGCGCGGCTGCAACCGCACTCGCTTCACCCGCATCCATCTGGCGGTGGACACGGGCGAAGAAGGCGAGATCGTCTGGGGCGGTGATGGTGAAGGAGAGGATCCGGCCCAGAGCGATGCCAGCGTCCAGATTGATACGCGCCGATTGGCACTCCCGGTACACCTCGTCGGTGACGTAAGCCCGGGTTGCGAGCGCCTGCTCGAGCAGGTCGAACTGGCCGTTCTTCGAGAACGTGATGACGACGGACGCGTCGAGGGCGAACCGCCGCTGCTCGCAGGACAACCGGACTAACCTCCGACCCCCAGCCCGGCGAGCGCACCCGGGAGTCCATCGAGGTCTCGCTTTGGTACGTCGAGGAGCTCAGCAAGCTTGCCGCGGGTGATCTTGCCGGCCTGCCAGGCTCGGATCGCGAGCTGCCGGAACCTCCTGGACACGGGTCCTTTCGGCTGCTGATCGCTTGGCTCGTAACCAAGCCTTCGGGCAAGTGCAGACGGCTTGAACGCCGCGAACTCCTGGCGCTGGGGCTCCGCTATGAGGCCGAGGTTGAGCAGACGCCAGAGGGTGGCGTCGTAGCTGACCTGGAAGTAACGCTGAAGTTCGATGACGTCCGCGACGGACACCGGTCGCCTCGCAGGCACGCCCAGGGTTGCGAGGAACTCGAGCACGCCGTCGGTGGGCGACAGGAACTCGGCCGCGAACGCGTTGGCGCGCTTCTCGGCGAGACCTTGCCCGTTGCGGAAGCAGACCTCGGCGCGGTCCCCGTCCACGTCCAGGAGCAGGTGAGCGTATTCATGGGCGGCGCTGAACTGCCGACGCGTCCAAACCGCGTTTCCATTGAGAAGGATGCATGGTCCGGTCTCCTCCGACGCGAAGAGGGCACCGTCGATGGCGCTTTCCTCGGCCATCGGCCAATCGAGCACCTTGACCCCCTGGAGCTCGAGCAGTGCGACGACGTCGCCGATCGGCCGGGCTCCGAGCTGCAACCGTTGACGCTCGGCGAGCGCCACTGCGCGTCCCTGGTCGATGTGCCGACCGGCGAGGCCCCCGTAGCGGACACGCGGGATCTCGGGACGAACGTCGAGCAGCGCCTCAAGGCTGGCGTACTCGGCACAGCGAGACGCGAAGGTCACGAGGGCTCGCCGATCGTTGTTCGTAAGGTCGCCGCCTCGAAGGTGGAAGTTGACCGGGTTCCATGCGTCCGGGTCGAACTGGTCTTCGGCAGCCACGAACCACTCGATGGGCTTGCCGAGAAGGTCGGCCAGGACTGCGAGTTCCACGCTACTGATGTCACGACGCCCGGCCTCGAGCTCGGTCACGCTCGGGCGGGGGATCCCGAGCCTGGCGGCGACATCCCCCTGGCGCAGGCCGACCTGTTCGCGAGCCAGCCGGGCTCTTGTCGCGATGGACTGACGGGTGGGAGCCGTGGCGGTGGTCACGATAGGTCAGCCCTCCCGACTTGATGAATGCATTGATGTCAGAATATCATACCCACGTGCGTGTGTGTGGAGAGATTCCTGCGCCTTCCATAGGGCGAAGCGGACCCGTTCGAGATGCACGTCCTGGCCATCGCCTGGCTGCCTCTCGGCGCACCCACGGCCGCGCGGGCCGTCAGCGCGACCCGACCGGCAGCAGCATCAGGGCCGCCTCCTCCACGCCGTCGACATCGAGCAGCCGGTTGACCGCGTCGTCGAAGAAGGCCCCGACCGCGCAGGCCCCGAGACCGGCGGCCTCGGCGGCCAGGTAGACGTTCTGACCGATGTGCCCGGCCTCGAGGAGGGCATAGCGGTAGGCGCGTTCGCGGTACCGCCAGCGCAGGCGTTGGAAGACCGCGCTCAGGACGAGCACGACCGGGGCCTGACCGAGGAATTCCTGGCCGAGAGCGGCGATCACGAGGTCGCCTCCGAACGTGCCGTCCCGGAGGCGTTCGAGGGCGTGGTCGGCGGGGGCGTAGTGGTAGATCCCCGGCTCGATCCCCTCGACACGGCTGGTCACGACGTACGTCTCGATCGGGTACTGGGCGCCGGCCGACGGCGCCGCCCGGAGGCCGCCCGGGCCGGTGATCCCCGTCGCCGCGCCGAGCAGCCACGCCAGTTCGCGGGTGGTGAGCGGTCGGTCCGCGTAGTCGCGCAGCGAGCGCCGCCGATCGATCGCCCCGGCGACCGAGAGTTCGGTGGGCGCGCTGACCGGCGGGAGGGCGGAGCGCACGGCCCCGGGATACTCCTTCGTCCGGGCCGGCTGGACTCCCCAGCCGACGAGGGCTCCGAGGGCGTCGGCAAAACCCGGCGAGCTGGCCCGGTGGTAGAGCGCGCCGAAGTCCTCCCCGGGTCGGCGGCCGACGTCCGACGGGCGGGCCAGCCAGCCGGCGGCAAAGCCGGTCGCCCCGACGCCGGCGGCGGCGAGGACGGCGCGCCGCGAGATGCCGGGGCGCGAGATGCCCCGGTGGGCGGACGGCGCCGCCTCGGGGGTCGGAGGCGAG
>JAJYXX010000366.1 GCA_021801545.1 Chloroflexota bacterium
TCGCGGCGAGGATCTCGAGCCGGTAGTAGCCATAGGACTTGCCGTCGTTCGCCGGGCGGGCCGCGAAGCGGATCGCGAGGAGGGCCATCGAGACGCCGGCGACGTCGGTGAGCATGTGCCCGGCGTCCGCGATGAGCGCCAGGCTGCCGGTCAGGATGCCGCCCACGACCTCGACCGCCATGTAGCCGCCGGTGAGCAGGAGGACGGCCTTCAGCCGACCGGCGCCGGCTCCGGCGGCGGAGTGGGCGTGGCCGTCCGGCGCCGGGCGTGCGTCCGGTCCGAGTGTTCCCGTCTCAGACATCATCAGCGTGGCTCCGAGGAGACATCGCCCTCGCCCACACCCCGGTGTGTTCGCTGCCCGCCGGGGAGCCGGGGATGAGGCTCGAAGCCACATGCTTGCATCATTGCTCAAACATACTATGCGAATTGACCCATTCGCGCGGTGAGGCTTCGCTCGGGCGTCGGGCATCCCGCGGTTCTCTGGCGATCCTTCAGCCTGTGCGAGCGACGGGCGTGCCGAATGGAAGCATCCATGCCCCTTCAACTCACTCCACGATCAGGGCCGTGACCATCCCGAACATCCCCTTTGATCCCTCGGCGTGGCTGAGAATGTGGCAGTGGAAGGCCCATGCTCCCGGGTTGTCGCAGTCGATGATGACGTCGTAGCGCTCGCCGGGATTCACCCCGAGCGTGTCGCAGGTGAACTCGGCCGAACCCAGGTAGTACCCGTCGCGGGCGACGACGCGCATCGGCATCCCGTGGAGATGCCAGGGATGCATCATCTGACCCTCGTTCATGAACCGGACGAGGATCCGCTCGCCCTTCTTGGCGATGAGGGGCCTGGTCGCCGGGAAGCCCCGTCCGTTGATCGTGAAGCCGCCGAGGGTGTCGTTGCTGACCCAGACGATGTCCTGGGTAATGCCATAGCGACGGTCGTGGCGGAGCTTCGCGTCCTTCGGATCGACGAGGAAGGCGCCGAGCAGGCCGCGGCCGACCTGGTCCGCCGCGTTGTGGTGCGAGTGGTACATGTGCGACCCGTACGGCGCCGCGAGGAACTCGTAGACGAACGTCTCGCCCGGCTTGATCGGCGGCTGGGTGATGAACGGCACCCCGTCCATCTTGTTGAGGAGCGACTGGCCGTGGAAGTGGACCGTGGTCGACTCGGCCATCGAGTTCTTCACGATCGCCCGGACCTTGTCCCCCTCCGTGACCCGGAGGATCGGACCCGGCCACATCCCGTTGTAGCCGAGCGCGTTCACGGGCGGGAGCTCGGCGTCGATCCGCCACTCGAACGCGCTGCACTCGAGCTCGAACACCTTCCAGTCGCCCTCGATCCGCGGCTCGAGCGGTTGATTGCCGTAGGGACCCGCCGTCTCCCATTCGCCGCCGAGGAACCGCTTGACGCGCGCCTCGGCGGAGCGGTCGTGCTCCTCGTTCATGGCGGCAAGATCGGTGGTTGGGCTGGCTGACGGCACCGGGGTCGCGGCCGGGGCAGGCGTCTGGCCGGACGGCGCCACCGGCGTCCCGGCCGGCGCCGGGGCCGGAGCCTTCGACGCATCGGGAAGGCTCGGCCCGAACGTCCACGCCGGCGCTCCGGCCGGGGTACAGGCAGCGACGGTGGCGGCAACGGCCCCGCCGCCCGCCACGGCAGCCGCGCGGAGGAAGCGACGGCGGGTGAGCGCGGTCGAGGGTGCGGTAATCGGGGTTCGCTCGTTCGTATCCATCGTGTCTCCAACGTTCATCGAGAGGTCTCCCAGCGGTCGCCGCTGTCAGCAGCCGCACGTGGCGAACGGAAGGGCGCCGGCCAGGCCGGCGACGGCAAGCCGGGTCACAGCGCATCGAGAGCTGCCCGGAGCTCCTCCGGGGCGAGCACCCCCTCGTATTTCGCGGCCACCGTCCCGTCGCCCCGGACGACGACGGTGTACGGCTCGGTCTGGAGACCCCAGGCTTCGGTCCAAGAGGCCGGCTGGGGTTGACCGTTTGCGTCGAGCTCCGGCTGCAGGGTGCCGTCGCGGACGACCATCCGGTACGGCTCCACGTTGATGAATGTGATCTGCGGGTAGGCCGTCGCAACCGCCTTGACCGTCTCGAGCGTCGGGCCGCATGTTCGAGTCCGGCAGAACGCCGGCGTCGCGAAGACGACGACGAACGGCTTGCCTGCGGCCAGCGCATCCGCGATCGACGTCTCGTAGAACCGGCGATCCGGACGGGGATCGCTGGAGAGCTTCCTGACGTCGCCGCCCACCTCCGCGAGGGTCGGGGTGTCGACCGAGGGGACCGGTGCGCCGAGCGCCGGGGTGGTACCCGACTCCTGGACGTCGTAGTCCGCCCGGACCACCTTCAGTGAGCCGTCGGGGAACGTCGCCTCGAACCGCGTGCCCCACCGGCCCGCGTCCGGAAACGTGATGTCGGCGGCGTAGAGGCCGTTCTGACCCTCGATCGCCCAGATGAACCGTCCGTCTCCCTCGAAGACGACGGTGTCCGGCGCCGTGTCGACGTCGTAGAAGCGAAGGTGGACCTGCACGTCGGGGGCCGCCACGAGCCGGTTCTGGCGGTCGGTGAGCGAGAACAGGAAGCGGTTCGGTCCCTTCGTGATCTCGGCGGAGACGAGGAGCGGCAGGATCTCGGGGCCACCTGTAGTACCCGACGCCGCCGGTCCTCCGGCCGGAGGCGGAGAAGTGGCGCTGCCCTGCCCGGCGCAGGCTGCCAGGACAACCGTGACCACCAGGAGGGCGACGGTGCGTCGCATCAGTCAGATCTCCCTTCGTGCTTGCTCGTCTCGTCGCGATCGCGCGAGTCGAGCGTCGATTCGCCTCGTCTCGGCGGCCTCGTGCCGCAGCCAGATGGCGATGAGGAACGCGGCAGCCACCAGGAAGGCGACGTCGTTCGTCAGCCACATGAGCGAGCCCGCGATCCGCTGGTCGGTCAGGGCGTCGACCCCGAAGGCATCCGGTCGCCCGAGGTAGGCGGAGTAGAGCGGTGCCGGAGCGCTGACGATCGTGATCGCGAGAAAGCTCATCGGCGGCATCTGCATCACGAGACCGAACAGGCGGACGGCGGGATGGAGTCGCCAGCGCAGCGGGTCCGGGCTGAACATCGGCCACCAGAAGAGCAACGCCGCGCCGAGATACAGGAGGTGCTCGACCGCGTGCACGCCGTCGTCGAGCAGCGCGAGGTTGTACAGGCCGCTGACGTGGGACGCCCACATCGCCAGCGGGAATCCGAGCCAGCCGACGAGCGGGAACGTCAGGACGGCCACCACCCGGCCGTGCAGGATCGGAAGGAGGAGCCTGTCCCGCGAGCCGTTGCTCGCCGACCGCAGGGCAAGGGTGGCGATCCCGCTCGCCGCAAGGAGCGGCGGCGCCACGGCGGTGAGGAGGAGGTGCTGGACCATATGAACGGTGAGGAGCGTCTCGGAGAGCGCGTCGATCGGCGAAACGAGCGCCAGCCCGATGGCGGCGAGCCCGGCGACGAAGGACGCTGTTCGCGCGCGCGACCATGGATTCCCAGGGTGGGCTCGGTCGACGGCGCGGGCGGCAGCGACATACCCGACGGAGGCGAGCACGAGGCCGACGATGATCGGCAGGTCCAGGCGCCAGGCGAGGGCGATCCCGAGCGGATCGGTCGGCTGGGACGCACTTCCGCTGCCGTGCGCCGCGGCAACCGGAGCGAGACCGAGCCAGGCCGCCAGGGCGATCGAGGCTCGGCACAGGCGTCGACTCATCCGATCCTCCGGCGAAGCGCCCATCGGGCCGCCACTCCGGCGACGACGAGCGCTGCCGGGACGGCGTCGACATCGTCGTTCGGCCCGGGTAGCGCGGTCTTCAGTTCGGAGTGGCCGGCGGCCGGTCCGGCCACGATGAGGACGAGCGCGACGGCGGCGAGCGCCGCGCGTGGGCAGGGGCAAAGCACGGAGGCCTCCGGTCCCGATGGCGGCGAGCGGGCCCGCCGCGGGGTGTGGGGTCGGCGTCGTGAGCGGCCGCCTACGCGGCCGCGGTCGCCTCCGGAGGTGCACGGACGCCGTTGCGGCGCCCGAGGTCAGACTGTCTCGGACGGACGGTGGTGTCGGGATGAGGACGAGCCGTCGGCCGTGCCCAGCTCGGTCGAGACGCAGCCGCCAGCCGCGCCAGGAGGATCTCTCGGCGCCATCGCACCAGCGCGCTGACAGCCGCCACGGCGAGCGCGGCGAGCGCGATCACCGGGATGGCGAACCCGTGTTCGCCGAAGAGCACGGAGATGCCTGAGGCTGGCAGGCCGGCGGTGACGCGTTCGACGTTCTCGACAGTGGCAAACAGCCCCGTCGTCAGGATCCCGAGCCGGAGGGCCGTGGGTGCAAGCAGGGTCAGGAGGTGTCCCGGGCCCTCGTCGAGCACGCGCAGATGCGACGCCTGTGTTGCCCGCGCCACGCGGGTGAGACGGAGCAGCTGGCGGGCGGTCACCAGCGCCAGGCCGACCGAGGCGAGGACGACGGTCGCGACGAACATCGTCCAGTACTGATCGTGACCGCCCTCGGCCATCGCGTCCGCGAATGCCACGCCGGACCCATGCGCCAGGAGATAGACGAGCGCATGGCTGATGGCGAGCGTGGCGAGCGCCACGACGGCGAACGCGGCGGCGGAGCGGAGTCGGCCGATGGTCACCGCCGTAGTCTATACAGCATCCGCGTGTCGAGCCGGTCCGGGTCTTCGCGTACCCGACGGGCTCCGTGCGCGGTCGCGTCGCGCGGCTCGCTCGCGGCTTCGGTCGCGGCTTCGGTCACGGCTGGCGGTGCGGACGGACCGGTAGCGATGCCGGCGTGGCCGGCTACCGGCGACGTGACAGCCGGAAGCGTGTATCGTTTCAGGTATGCCTGAAGCAATAGGATCCGCCTCGGGGCGTAGTCGCGCTGGCGATCCTCACGCTGCCGAGCGCCCGTCCGATGAGGGCAGAGACGGGATGGCTGGCGATCGACCAGCCTCGATCGACGTGCGCGGGGGGTGGCTACACCCCGACAAGGTGCGCCCGGCCGCTGAACGTACCCTCGACATCGGCGAGGCCGAGTCACTGGCGGCGGCGTTCGGCCTCCTGGTCGACGCGACGCGACTGCGGATGCTTCATGCGCTCGCCCGCGCGGATGAGCTGTGTGTCTTCGATCTCGGGCTGCTCCTCGGGCTCGAACAGTCGACGGTGAGCCGTCAGCTCAGGCTCCTGCGCGAGCGAGGGATCGTCAGCCGCCGCAGGGAAGGCCGCCTGGCGTACTATCGCCTGAACGATCCGTCCCTGCGCTGGTTCCTCGCCGGACTCGCAACCTCGCTCGGACTCGACGGGGAAAACACGCCGCCGTCGCCGTGGAGCCTCCTGGCTCCGTTACCCGGGCCCCTCGGTGTCGCCGCCGGCCAGCCGAACACACCTCGAGGTGTTCGATGACGACACCCGTGCCCCGACCAGAGCCTTTGTCACCGCCACCGATCAGGTCGATCTGCTGCAGGATCGCCAGCTCCACGAGGGTAGTCCAGTGACCGAACAACCTGACCCAGCGACATACACGTGTCCGAAGTGCGCCGCGCCGATGCGATCGTACGAGCGAAACGGCATCACGATCGAGCAGTGCACCGAGTGCCGTGGCATCTTCCTCGATCGCGGCGAGCTGGAGCGGCTGATCGAAGCCGAAGACGTCCACGATCGGGAAGGCGAGTCGGGCCGTTACGGGCCGCGCTACGGTGACGAGCGCGCCTTGCCGGACGAGCGGGGATACGTCGATGAAGGGGGATATGGCGGCTATGACGAGGGCCGCCACGGCGGGTCCGGCCGGCGGCGTCGGGGCGGCTTTCTCGGCGACCTGCTCGACTTCGGCTGACGGGAGGACGCCAACGATGGCAGCGCGCATGCAGACGATCGGCTTGCGTGGTGCTGTCAGGCGTCGTGTCGGCAGATCCCTCTCGTGATGCGGGTCACGATCAAGGCGCCACCGGCAGCCGTCGCCGCGCACCTCGACCCCAACCCGGCGGGCGGTCGGGCGCGCGCGCGCCGGCTTCTGTCGGCCCTTGCGGCGGGCCTGGCCCTGGTCGTCGCCCTGGCGCTCACCCCGTTCGCCGTCTCCCTCGGCCTCCCCGTTGCCGGCGCGGGCTCCGCGCCGGCAACGGGGCACTCCACGCCACACGATGGAGGGTGCGCGGGATTCGACCATTGTGCTCCTCCACCGCGGTCCTCCGCTGTCCAGACTCATCTCGCTGTCCTGGAGCCGATCCCACTGGGGCCGAACAGGTCGGTCGATCAGCAGTCCACTCCCTCGACCCTCGAAGTCGACGCGCCCGGATCGCTCGATCCCCTCCCAACAGAGCCTCCCCCTCGGCTGGCGGTCTGAACCGGGCGCCAGCCTGGCGCCCGTCCGTCGGATCGAATCTCGGTTCCCTGGCCGGTTCACCGCGAGGCGGCGTATCTCGCCCCTGTTCGAGTCGGCCGGACCCCTTCAGGAGGCACCCGTGTCCTCTGCTTCAACTCGCCGGCCGAGCTCGTCACGGGCTCTGTCAATCCCCCGCGGCGGCTCGTCTCAGTCGCGGCCAATCCGCGCCTTCGGGCCGAAGGGGCTCGGAGGACGGCGATGATCACCCCCAGGACTGTCTCGCTCTTCTTGAGTCTGCTCACCGTCCTCGCCAACGCCGCCGTCCTGACGCTCGTCGGCCTGGGGCTTCTCGCTCGCGTATCACCGTCCGCGCGCGCGACCCTCGCCCGTCTCAGGGAGGCGGTCAGACCCAGCGCCCCGGCGCTCGCCTGGCTCGTGGCGATCACCGCGACCCTCGGTAGCCTGTACTTCTCCGAGGTCGCCCACTTCGTCCCATGCCGGCTGTGCTGGTACCAGCGGATCGGGATGTATCCACTCGCGGTCATCCTCGCCGTGGCAGCGCTCCGCCAGGATGCCGGGGTCTGGCGCTACGCGGTGCCGCTCGCCCTCGTGGCGATGCCGATCTCCGCCTACCACTATGCGCTCGAGTGGTTTCCGAGCCTCGACGCTGGGGCGTGCGATCCCAGCGCACCCTGCACCCTCGTCTGGTTCCGGGAGCTGGGCTTCGTGACGCTCCCATTCATGGCGCTCTCCGCGTTCGCCCTCATCGTGACGTTGCTCCTGCTCGGCCGCGACGCGAGCCCGTCGGAGATCGCCGCCCCGCCGCCCGTGAGCTTCGAGCACCGACCGAAGGAGACACGATGAGCCGCCGATCCGATCGAGCCGCTGGGCGCAGCGGACGTCCCCTCCTCCTGCCCGTGCTCCTGGTCGGAGCGTTCGCCTTGGCGGGCGTGGTCGCCGTACTGGCCACCCAGGAGTCAGCGGAGCCGCCGGCGTCCAAGAGCGCCGCCTTTTCGCTGGCGGTCGTCTCAGGCACGCCGCTTCCGGCTCTGCCGGAGCAGGGTCCGGATCCGGCCCTGGGCCGGCCCGCCCCATCCCTGGAGGGCGTGGCGTTCAACGGACAGACCGTCCGGATCGGGGCCGACGGCCGTCCGAAGGCGATCGTCTTCCTGGCCCACTGGTGCCCCCACTGCCAGGCGGAGGTCCCGACCGTCCAGGCCTGGCTCGATGCCAACGGACGGCCCGAGGGCGTCGATCTCTACTCCGTCGCCACGGCGATCGACCCGTCCCGACCGAACTACCCGCCCGCGGCGTGGCTGGATCGAGAGGGCTGGAGCGTACCGGTGGTCGTCGACGGTGACGGGCGGGCCGCACGAGCCTACGGGCTGACGGGCTTCCCATACTGGGTCTTCGTCGGCGCTGACGGCACGGTCGTCGAGCGGCGGGCGGGGCGGATCCCGTCTGGGGAGCTGCAGTCGATCTTGGAGCGACTCGGAGGATGACGAGGGGTCTCGAGATCCGCTCCCGTGGACCATCCAAGGTGCGGGTCATGATGCACGGGTTGTCCGAGGCGGTCGATGTCCGCGTCACTCGCTGCCTGGACCTGTACGGGATCGAGTTCACGCTCGCTGGTCGGGAGCAGTACACCGAGTGCCGAGGCATCTTCCTGATCGCGGCGTGCTGGAGCGGCTGATCTTCCGGTTGAACCAGAGCATCTGGCCCACTCCTTCAACGGCCCCGTGCGCGGGAGCGCGGGATCTCGTTCAAGGAAGCGATCAACTCGACGCTCCGCTCAGGGCTCGACGAGGCGCGGGCTATGCGACCCTATCGACTCCCGACGTACCGGATGGGCCTTCGGCCCGGCATCGATCTCGATCGCGCCCTCCAGCTCGATGCTGCGCTCGAGGACCAGGAGATCGTCCGCAAACTCGAGTTGCGTAAGTGATCCTCACGGACGCAAACCTGCTCCTCTACGCCGTCGACACCTCGTCACCGAGGCATCCTACGGCCAGGGCGTGGCTGGAGGGTCGGCTCTCGGGCAACGAGTCGTTCGGGTTCGCCTGGACGGTGCTGCTCGCGTTTCTCCGCCTGAGCACGAGAGCCTCCGTGTTCGAGCGCCCACTCACACCCACCCAGGCGTTCGACCTGGTGGGCGGCTGGTTGGCGCAGCCGGCGGTCGTCGTCCTCCACCCGACCGAGCGGTACCACATCGTGCTGCGGGAGCTCCTCGAGGACTTCGGAACGGCGGGCAACCTCGTGCCCGACGCGCACCTCGCCGCGCTCGCCATCGAGCACGGGGCGACGATCGCTTCGAGCGACCGCGACTACGCCAGGTTTCCGCGAATCCGCTGGATCGACCCGCTCGGGGCGGGGCCTGAGCCGGCCTGAGAGGCCGTGGATCTTTCGGCCGGGGGATTCCCATGGCGGCGAGTCGCAGCTACGATTCCGGGCATGGACGAGCTGTTCGATCTCCCGCCCACCGAAGCCGGCCCAGCGGAGCCCGAGGGACGGGCCCGACCACGACTTCAGCGCCCGCAGCGTAACCAGATCACGCTCCGCCCGAGCGATCTCGAGAGCCTCCTGCCGGCCGATCACCGGGCCCGCCTGGTGTGGGCGTTCGTCGAGGGTCTCGACCTGGGGACGCTCTATGAGCGGATCCGGGCGATCGAGGGTCATCCGGGCCGGCCACCGATCGACCCGGCGATCCTGACCGCGCTCTGGCTGTACGCCACGCTCGAGGACGTCGGCTCGGCCCGGGCACTCGACCGCCTGTGCGAGGAGCACGACGCGTACCGCTGGCTGGGTGGAGGCGTTGGCGTCAACTACCACACCCTGGCCGCCTTCCGCGTCGAGCACGGCGACGTCCTCGACCGGCTCTTCACCGAGAGCGTGGCCGCCCTGCTCGCCGACGGCCTCGTGACGCTGGCGACGGTCGCCCAGGACGGCATGCGCGTCCGGGCGGCAGCCGGCGCCGCCTCGTACCGCCGGCGCTCGACGCTCGAGCGCTTCCTCGCCGAGGCCGAAGCCCACGTCGCGCGGCTCAAGGCCGAGCTCGACGACGATCCGGCCGCGACCAGCCGGCGGATCGCCGCGGCCCGCGAGCGAGCAGCGACCGAGCGCGCCAGCCGGGTCCGCCAGGCGCTCGAGCACCTGCCCGAGCTCGAGGCGGCCAAGCGTCGGGCGGGCAAGCCGACCGGCGAGGCGCGAACCTCGACGACCGATCCCGAGGCGCGGGTGATGAAGATGGCCGACGGCGGCTATCGCCCGGCCTACAACGTCCAGTTCGCGGCCGACACGAAGAGCCAGCTCATCGTGGGGGTCGATATCGTGGCGGCCGGGACCGATCAGGGTCAGCTCGGCCCGATGGTCCGCCAGCTCCGACGCCGCTACGGCCGCGACCCGGATGCGCTGCTGGCCGACGCCGGCTTCCTCACGACCGCCGAGATCGACCGGCTCGCCCCTGCCACGACCCTCTACCTCCCGATCCGCCCGCCCGCGGACGCGACCCGTGACCCGCACCAGCCACTCCCCGACGACTCGCCGGCGGTCGCCGCCTGGCGTATCCGGATGGGCACGCCTGAGGCCCACGAGCTCTACAGAGAGCGGGCCGCGACGGCCGAGTGTGTGAACGCGATCGCCCGCAACCGCGGACTCCAGCGCTTCGGGGTGAGAGGTCCCGACAAGGCCAGGGCGATCGCGCTGTGGTTCGCCCTCGCCCACAACCTGATGCGAACGCTCGTTCTCCGGACAGCTCCGGCAGCGAGCTGATCCCGAGGCACCGACGATCTGAGGCGTCGGGGCGGTCGAGGGGGTTCGACCGTCAGGTGTCAGCGGCCCAGCCGGCCGGTACGCCTGCACCGAGACCCGATCGAGATCCGGCCCTCAATACCTGCTTCCGTCGTGCCACCACCCAGGGGGATGGATTCGTTCTCAGCCTCTGAGCGAGGCCGGTGGGACCGCCGGGCTTCGGCGGATATCGACCTGGTCCGATCACCCGCCGTCGGGGCGCAGCTCGTCGACGAGCCGCCGGGCGGCGTCACGGTCGCGGTACCAGAGCGCGTTCACCTCGGTGTAGCGGGCCCAGGCGGGTGGCAGCGATTCCTCGGTGAAGATCGCGTTGACCGGGCACTCGGGCTCGCAGGCGCCGCAGTCGATGCACTCGTCGGGGTCGATGTACAGCATCCGGTCGACGCCCTCCTCGAAGTGGATGCAATCAACCGGGCAGACCGCGACGCAGGACGCCGGCCCGGATGATCGGGACCTCCGGCTCTTGTGTCGACCGCAGCGCGGGCCGAACCATGTTCAGAGGAGGCTGATATCGATCCACGCCCTGGTCGCGTCCGCGCCCTTGCCGTCGACGCTGAGCGCGGACTACGAGCGCTTTCGCGCGGCTCACCCAGACCGCTCGCTGGTCGTCGGCGACACGCGCTGGCGATACGCGGTGGGCGGGGTCGGACCCGACGCCGTCCTGGTGCTGCCGGGAGGGAGCATGCGCCCCGATTCCTACTTCCGACTGATCGGGGTGCTGGAGCGCGAGCATCGGGTGATCGCACCGACCTACCCGGCGGTGTCGACGATCTCGGATCTGGTGGAAGGGGTGATCGCGATCCTCGACGCCGAGCGGGTTGCCCGCGCGGCGGTGTTCGGCGCCTCATTCGGTGGCTATGTCGCTCAGGTCCTCGTGCGTCGCCATCCCGAGCGGGTCGACCGCCTGGTGCTTTCCCACACAGCCGTCCGCCACCTCGCGGGCCGTCGCCCGATGCGCGTGCTAGCGACTGTCCTGCCGGCCCTGCCTGAGCGACTGGTGCGAGCCGTCATGTGGCGCATCTGGATGCACCTGTTCTCGGTTTCCTCCGACGTCCGGGCGTTCTGGCTGAGCCTCCTGCGTGGCGTGCTCGACGGGCTCTCCAAGGCCCAGCTCGTCGGTATCACCCGGTGCATCTCGGACTTCACGGGCTACCGTCTCACCCAGGACGACCTGACGACCTGGCCGGGTCAGGTCCTGATCCTCGAGTCCGATCGCGACGCGGCGTACGGGTCAGCAGCCCGCGCGGAGCTTCGAGCGACGTACCCCGGAGCCACCGTCCACACCTTCCGCGACGCCGGCCACACCGCGCTCTGGACGCATGCCGACGAGTACAACGAGATCATCCGGTCGTTCCTCCGCAACACGATGTGACCGGAGATTCGGATCGGAAAGGGCCTCGCCCTGCACACGATCTCCACCCGGAATCCGCGCCGCCTCCATCGAGATTGCACCAGGAGGTTGTGAAGCAATCGATCCGACGGCCATGAAGGCACGGGCCGGACCGATCGAGATCCGGGTTGCCGAGGACGCGCGAGCGGTTGGGACCACTCCGCTGGCGGTGACGCGCGAGTGAGGACGGCGGGGCCGTGGCGCTGGGCGCCGGGCCCTCCCGGCGCTGGCCCTCAGGCCACCTGCGCGGCCGCCGCCCGGAGGCTGAACCCCCGCATCAGGTTGTGGGCGAGCGCGAACAGAGCGCGATCGCCCGGACCCTGCGCCAGCCGCGCACCCGGTAGATCTGCTGGGCCTCGGTCGTGCCCATCCGGATCCGCCAGGCGGCGACCGCCGGCGTGTCGCGAGGACGGGGCGCATGGGGCTCGCGGGTGCTCGTGGCGCGCGGCTTGGAGACCGGCATGAAGACCGTCGTACCGCAGCCGGAGCCGGCTGAGCTCGGCGAGGTTGCGATAGCCGCCGTCGACGAGGTGCTCGGTGGGCGCTCTCCCATAGCGGGTCCGGCGCTGGTCGACCATCGGGCCGAGCTGGGTCGCGTCGGTGACGGTCGGGACGTCGAGCCCGACGATGACCTGACCGCTGGCGGTGGTCGCGAACTGGACGTTCGTCGGGGTCGATGTAGAGCATCCGGTCGACGCCCTCCTCGAAGTGGATGCAATCAACCGGGCAGACGGCGACGCACGACTGGTCGAGGACGTTGACGCACGGCTCGGCGATCACGTAGGTCATGACGGCTCTCCGATTCGGGTTGCCAGCGCAGCGGGCCGCGGTCGCGCGTCCCATACGGCTTGGAACTTCTGCGAGCGCGGGTCGCGGGCCGGCAGCGCCTCGTCGCGAACGAGGCCAACGCCGACAATCCCCTGGCTCGCGAGGAAGCTGTCGACGCGGCCGGCCACCCGCGCCCAGGTCGCCTCGCCATCCGCCTCGCCGTCGGGTTCGATCCGGATCCGCAGCTCACGGTCGCCGGTCTGGTAGGCCTGGAAGCGCCGCACGCCGGGCGTCTTCTCGACGACCGTGGCGAGCGCCAGCGGCAGGACCGCGATCTCGCGCCCGTTCGCGCTGGGAAAGCGAAGGACGTCGCCCTTGCGGCCACCGACCTCAAGCACCGGAAACGGACTGCCGCAGGCGCAGGATGCCGAGCTGACCGTGATGCTGTCCCCGAGGTCGTAACGGACGATCGGCTGGACGCGGTTCGCGAGGTTCGTGATGAGCACGGTGTGGCTCGCCCGATCCGGTGGCGTGGGCGAGAAGTCGGCCTCGACCGGTTCGAGGATCACCCAGTCGGCGTTGGCATGGAGCCGGCCGAAGCGGCAGCCGAACGCGATGCCAGGGAACTCGCCGGCCGCGTACAGGTCGAGGATGCGGGTACCGAGGGCGTGCTCGATCGTGTCCCTCGCCTGCGCGGTCAGGACCTCGCCGCCGACCACGACGAGGGCGGGCCGGACGCGGAGATTGCCCCGCTCAGCCTCCAAGGCGAGGAGGTGCAGCGCGGTCGGATAGCCGATGAGGACGGCCGGATCGAAGGCGTTGAGCGCCGCGACGAGTCGCGGCATGGGGGTCAGGACGCTGAAGATCCGGAGGCGCCGGGCGAGGGCCGGGAACCGGTGCCGGTTGAGATTGACCAGGCTCGTGCTCACATGGTGGCCGCCGGTGGCGACGACGGTCGCGATCCGCAGGCCCTTGCCGAGCGCGCGGAGGATCGCCCCCTTGGTCAACACGTGCGTCTGGGTCACCGTCAGCGCGTCGTACACGCCGAGCGCCAGCCGGTCGTGGACGAACACGGCGCGCTGGCCGGTCGTGCCGCTCGTCGTCCAGACCGAGAACTCGCTGGCGAAGAGTTCGCCCGCCCGGGCCGGGTTCGAGACGAACGCCTCGACCGCGCCGAGCGTGACCCGCGGATCGGTCAGCCAGTCGTCGAAGCGGGCCATGAGCTCCGGCTTCGACACCGGCGGGAGCTCCTCGAGGCGCGGGGCGTCGGGCAGGCCGGCCCACAGGTGGCGGTAGAAGGGGCTGTGCGCGCGAGCATGCGCAACGATGACACGGAGGCGCGCCTCCTGGCGGGCGGCGACGGCGGCCGGCCCGTCCCGCGCCGCGCGCCGCGCGTCGAGGGCCAGCCGCAGCCAGCTCCGAAGCGGGTGCCGGCGGTAGGCGTCGGGGACGGGCTGGTGTGGTCGATCGCTCATGACGCCGAGCCGGTCCGTTCGCCCGTCGACTTGCGGTGGCCGATCCGCCGCAGGCCCGGGATCTCCTCCCAGGCGAGCATGAGCAGGACCAGCCCGGCGAGCGCGATGGCCAGGCCCGGCCGGCCGAGACCGGCGACGACCCCGACCGCCGCGGTCGCCCACATGCCGGCCGCGGTCGTGAGCCCGCGGACCTCGCCGGCCGCGCCACGCAGGATGATCCCCGCGCCGAGGAAGCCGATGCCCGTCACGACGCCGGCGATGAGCCGCGCGGTCTCCGCCGGGTAGAGCTCGACGCCGAGCCCGGCGAGCATCGCCGAGCCGAGGCCAACAAGCGCGTAGGTCCGGTCGCCGGCCGGCGACCCGCAGCGCTCCCGCTCCCAGCCCAGCACGAAGCCCAGGCCGGCGGCGAGGGCCGCCCGGAGAAGCAGGTCGATTTCGGACATCCTTGTCCTCCTGGGTCACGCCCGGACGACGCGCAGGCCGTTGGCCACGGCAAGCAGCTCGCTCGCCTCGTGAGCGGTCACGGCGATGGCCACCGTGAAGAGCCCGGCCGCCGCGCCCGGGATGAGAACCGCGAGGACCGCGAGCGAGAAGGCGACGTTCTGGCGGGAGATGGACCGAGCGCGCCGGCCGAGCCGGAGCGCGAACGCCGCCCTCTCCAGGTCATCGGCCATGAGCGCGACGTCGGCCGCCTCGATCGCGGCATCGGTACCGGCGGTGCCCA
>JAJYXX010000211.1 GCA_021801545.1 Chloroflexota bacterium
CGAACGTCGCGACCGCATGGTCCACCATCCTCTTCGCATCGGCTTCGTTCGAGACGTCGACCTTGACGAACGTCGCCTCGCCGCCCGCCTCGCGGACGAGCCGGACCGTCTCGCTGCCGGCCGGCTCGCTGAACTCGGCGATGGCGATCTTCGCGCCCTCCGCGGCGAACATCAGGGCGGCGGTGCGCCCCATCCCGCTGCCGGCGCCGGTGATGATGCAGACCTTGTCGCGAAGTCGCATGCCGCCGTCTCCTCCTCGCTCGAACCTGACGTTGGTGGAATAGTACCTGCAAGGTCCCGGCCGCCGCCGCGCAATCCGTTTCCCGCGGCCGGAAGGCTGTGTCACGCGAGCTGTCACTCGGACCGGCCAAGCTGCCAGTGACCGGCCGGTTCCACCGCGCCGACCGGCGGGCCATACTGTGCGGGATCGTCCCGGTTGATCGGTCGTGGGCTCCCCTTGCAGCGGAACCCAAAGGAGGAAAGGGCTGCACCCGGAAAGACGGGCTCGTTCGGACGCGGGGCGGAACTTGCAGCGGAACCCAAAGGAGGAAAAGGCTGCACCCCAGCAGGTCGTCAGAGGGGTCTTCCAGCGGCGAACTCGGGACGTTGGCTCTGGCGGAGGGCCAGATCCTCACCGGCCCGCTGTTCAGCGAGCCGATGCGGGTCGAGACGATCCGCCCGTCCGGCACGGGCGCCTGGACGGTCGGGTTGGTCGGGCTGCGCACCGAGCGGTACCGGAGCGTCCGACTGACGGGCGCGGATCTGGCCGCCCTCTCGATCACCGACGCCGCCAAGGACTACGCGGGCGATGGCCGCCTGCTCCGCCTCGGGATCCAGGCCTACAGCCTGGGGATCGCCTACGAGTTCGACCCGTTCTTCGCCCTGTCGATGTCGCGGGTCGACCCGCTGCCCCACCAGCTCGAGGCCGTCTACGAGCACCTCCTCAAGCTGCCGCGGGTCCGGTTCCTGCTGGCCGACGACGCCGGGGCCGGCAAGACGATCATGGCCGGGCTGCTGCTCCGAGAGCTCAAGCTCCGGGGGCTGATCGATCGGGTGCTCGTCGTCGTGCCCGCCAACCTCGCCTTCCAGTGGCAGCGCGAGCTTCGGGAGAAGTTCGAGGAGCGGTTCCTCGTCCTCAAGGGTGGCGACATCCGCGATCAGTTCGGAGTCAACCAGTGGCTCGAGCAGCGCCAGGTCATCACCTCGCTCGACCTCGCGAAGCGCGCCGACATCCTGCCCGGTCTCCGCCAGGTCCACTGGGACCTCGTCATCGTCGACGAAGCCCACCGCATGTCGGCCGCCGATGAGAGCCACAAGAGCCAGCGCTACCGCCTGGGCGAGCTGCTCCGCGACAGCACGGACCATCTCCTGCTCCTCACCGCCACCCCGCACAAGGGAGATCCGGCGAACTTCAGCCTCTTCCTCCAGCTCCTCGACCGCGACGCCTATGCCGACGTCCGCTCGATCGGCGAGGCGATGGAGCGGCGCTCCGCGCCCTTCTACCTGCGCCGGACGAAGGAGGCGATGGTCTACTTCCCGGAGCGAGGATCAGACGGCCGCTGGGCCGCCCGCCCGATCTTCACCAAGCGGATCCCGCGGACGATCGGGTTCGCGATCGACGGCCCCGAGTTCGAGCTGTACCGCGACGTCACCCGCTTCGTGAAGCAGCAGAGCGCCAGGGCAGCGTCCCGGGAGGACGATCCGCGCGCCCGCGCGGTCGGGTTCCTCATGGCCCTCTACCAGCGCCGTCTCGCCTCGAGCACCCGGGCCCTCCGCCGATCGCTCGAGAACCGGGCCGGGCGGCTCGAGCAGGGCCTCAAGGACGCCCGCGCCCTCGTGGCCGAGGCCCCGGAGATCCCGGATCCGGACGAGCTCGACGAGATGGAGGATGCCGAGCGCGAGCGGCTCGAGCGGGTCCTCGAGGCGGTCACCCTCGCCCAGAGCGCGGACCAGGTCCACGAGGAGATCGGGAGGCTTCGCGAGCTGGCGGCGCAGGCCGAAGGCGTCGAGCGGAGCGAGGTCGAGGCAAAGCTGTCGCGCCTGCGCGACCTCCTCCGCGATGAGGGCTTCTTCGACCGGACGGACCAGCGACTGCTCATCTTCACCGAGTTCAAGGACACGCTCGACTACCTCGTCGAGCGCCTCGCCACATGGGGTTTCCGGACCGGCGTCATCCACGGCGGCATGAAGCCCGGCTCGCGCGACGAACCCGGCACGCGCCTCCATGCCGAGCAGCAGTTCAAGGACGGGGCGATTCAGGTCCTCGTCGCCACCGAGGCGGCCGGCGAGGGGATCAACCTCCAGTTCTGCAACATCATGTTCAACTACGACATCCCCTGGAACCCGAACCGCCTCGAGCAGCGGATGGGGCGGATCCACCGCTACGGCCAGGGCAAAGACTGCCTGATCTTCAACTTCGTCGCCACGAACACGATCGAGGGGCGCGTCCTCGCGCGGCTCCTCGTCAAGCTCGGGGAGATCCGCGACGCGCTCGACGACGACGCCGTCTTCAACGTCGTCGGCGAGATCCTGCCGGCCTCCCGGATCGAGCGGGTCCTCCGTGACTACTACGCCGGACGGCTGGGCGACGCCGACCTCGAGGACCGGCTCCTCCGCGATGTCGATGAGGGCCGCTTCCGGGAGCTCTGTCAGAGTGCGCTCGAGGGGCTGGCGACGAGGAAGATCAACCTCGAGATGCTCGTCGAACGGCGGGCCCAGGCCCGGAAGCGGCGCGTCGTACCGGAGACGATCGCCCGCTTCCTCCGGGACGCCGCGCCGTACGGGAACCTCGACCTGCGGCCGGTCCCCGCGCTGGCCCACACGTTCGATCCCGGCCGCACGCCCGAGCGACTTCGGCGCCACGAGCAGGAGGGCACCTGGTCACTCCCGCCCGTCGCCGCCCGGTATCCTCGCCTGTCCACCGATCGCGACACGGCCGACGCCCACCGTCTCGAGTGGGTGACCCCGGGCCACCCACTCTTCGAGGCCGTCCGCCGGCACGTCCTGGCCGAGGCCCAGCACCCCTTCCAGCAGGGCGCGACCTTCTACTCGCTCCGCCATCCCGAGCCGGTCCGGATCGACGTCTACCGGGCGCGCGTCGTGGACGGCCTCGGCCAGATCATCCACGAGCGCATCTTCGGCGTCGAGATCGGAGCGGATGGCGAGCCAGGCGGCGCCGATCCCGCGGTGCTTGGCGACCTCTCACCGGCCCCGCCGCCGGACGAGCTTCCGGGCGTGGCGAGCCTGCCGGAGCCACTCGACTGGCTCCACGAGCGCCACCTCGACCCGTTTCTCGAAGAGGTGCGATCCGAGCGGCTCGCCGACCTCGATCGAATCGCTCGCCACATCGAGCTGTCGCTCACCGAGTTGCTCCGGCGGGCCGACGAGGAGATCGGGCGGGCCTCGGCGGACGCGGAGGCGGGTCTCCCGGGCGCCGAGGGCCGCCTCGCCCAGGCCGAGACGCGCCACGCGGAGCTGCTCGCCCGGCGTGACCGGCGCCGCCGCGAGCTCGGCCAGCAGCGGGCGCTCACCCTCCAGGGCGTCGAGCGGCTGACGAGCGTCCTCGTCCTGCCCCACCCGGACGGGGAGGCCCCGGACGTGAAGCCGCACCGACCGGACCCGGAGACGGAGGCGATCGCGATGCAGGTCGCCATCGACCACGAGCGCGCGGCCGGCCGGAGTGTCGAGGACGTCCACGAACGCAACCTCGGTTATGACATCACGGGCCTCGACCCCCTGAGCGGCGAGCTGCGACTGATCGAGGTGAAGGGCCTCGCGGGGCCGACCGGGACGATCCTCCTCACCCCGAACGAGCGTCGAGTCGCCGAGGACCGGCGCGACTGCTTCTGGCTCTACGTCGTGACCGACTGCGCCTCCAACCCGACGCTCAACGCGATCCGGGACCCTGGGTCCCTCGCCTGGCACGAGGTGACGACCGTGGCCCACTACTACCTGACCGTGGACGCGATGAAGCAGCCGGCGCAGATCCGCGAGTGGCCGGCGGAATACGGGGGTGACACATGACGCCGGAACGGCTACGCGAACTGATCGCCGGCGGCGAGGCACTCGACGTCGAGTTCAAGGGCGAGGAGGCCCGGCCGGTCTCCGATCAGGAGCTGGTCGATGCAGTCATCTGCCTGGCCAATCGTCCAGGCGACGACTCGGGGTGGTTGCTCATCGGCGTAGAGGACGATGGCCGGATCACCGGCGCCCGGCCCCGGCACGATGCCGGGAACACCGACCCGTTGCGCCTCCAGGCACTGATCGCGAACCGGACCCGGCCGACGCTGACGACACGAGTCGAGACCGTCGCGCTCGGCGACGACACGATCGTCACGGTCGAGGTTCCCGCGGCGCGATCGCCGGTGGGGACGACAGACGGCAGATACCTACGCCGTGCGCTCGCCGGAGACGGCAAGCCGGCCTGCGTTCCGTTCCACTTCCACGAGATGCAGGCCCGGCAGGCGGACCGCGGCCTCCTAGACTACTCGGCGCTCGTCCTCCCAGACGTGGGCTGGGGGGACCTCGACCCGCTCGAGTTCGAACGCTTCCGGCGAAGCGTCCGGGAGCGGCGGGGGCGGAGCGACGAGACGCTCCTCGACCTACCCGAGATCGAGCTGGCGAAGGCACTCGGGGCCGTGGAGGCGAACGGTGAGGTGACGGCCGTCCGCGTGCTCGGCCTGCTCCTCTTCGGTCGGGAGGAGGCCCTCCGACGGGCCCTGCCCGCTCACGAGGTCGCCTTCCAGGTCCTGTCCGGCACCCGGGTGGAGGTGAACGACTTCTTCCGCTGGCCGCTGCTGCGGGTGACCGAGGAGATCGAGGCGCGCTTCCGGGCGCGGAACCGCGAAGAGGAGTTCCAGCTCGGGATGCTTCGAGTCGGCGTGCCCGACTATCCCGAGCGCGCATTCCGCGAAGGAGTGGCGAACGCCCTCATCCATCGCGACTACGCGCGCCTTGGCGCCGTCCATGTGCAATGGCATGACGAGCGGGTCGAGATCTCGAACCCGGGCGGCTTCCCCGAGGGGGTCCGCCTGGACAATCTCCTCGTCACGCCACCGCGGCCGCGAAACCCGCTCCTGGCCGACGCGTTCAAGCGGGCCGGGATCGTGGAGCGCACGGCGCGCGGGATCGACACGATCTTCTTCGAGCAGCTCCGCAACGGCCGGCCGGCGCCATCCTACGATCGGAGCAACGAGGCGGGAGTCGTGCTCGTCCTTCCCGGCGGGACGGCGAACCTGGCGTTCGCCCGCCTCGTAGCCGAGGAGAGCCAGGCGGACCGGCCGCTGTCGCTCGACGATCTCCTCCTCCTGAACCACCTGTGGCTAGACCGGCGCCTCACCACCTCCGAGGCGGCTGTGCTCATCCAGAAACCCGAAGCCGAGGCGCGGGGCAGGCTCCAGCGCCTGGTCGAGGCGGGCCTCGTCGAGGCGCGGGGAGAGCGTAAAGGCCGGACCTGGCACCTCTCCGCGGCCACGTACCGGCGCCTTGGAGAACGGGCGGCCTACATCCGCCAGCGTGGCTTCGAGCCGATCCAGCAAGAGCAGATGGTCCTGCAGTACGTGGAGAAGCACGGCTCCATCGCTCGCGGCGAGGTCGCCGAGCTCTGCCGGCTGAGCCCCCCGCAGGCCTACCGTCTGTTGCGACTGCTGGTCCGGAAGGGATTGCTGAAGCCGCAGGCCAGTCGCGGGCGGGCCGTGCGATATGAACGGAACGCACGATGAAACGCACGCGGCACTTTATCAAACGCACGCGTCCCTTATAAATGCACCGCGACTATATGCAGTTACCCATTGCCGTATCGCCCGCGTGGCGAGTGACGTTGTGATCCCCAAGGACTGCAAGCGCCTGGCCGAGGTGGACTTCCCGATCGCGGTCGTGTCGAAGCACGCGGCGCGCGAGAAGTCGATCCGCCACGGTCATCCCTCCACGCTCCACCTGTGGTGGGCGCGGCGGCCGCTCGCGTCGAGCCGGGCGGTCCTGCTCGGGCTGCTCTGGCCCGATCCGGGCGACCCGCTCTGCCCACCGAAGTTCAAGGTGGCGGCGCGCGAGTTCCTGCCCCGTGTCCAGGGCAAGGTGGGTCCCACGGACACGGACCTCCGCGCGGCGCTCCTCCGCTTCATCGGCGACTTCGCGAACTGGGACCTGGCCGCGAATCCGAGCTACCTCGAGGTGAGCCGGGCGCTCGTGAAGGCGGCCCACGGCGAGGAGCCACCGCTGGTCGTGGATCCGTTCGCCGGTGGCGGCTCGATCCCGCTCGAGGCGCTGCGCCTGGGCGCCGAAGCGTTTGCGAGCGATCTCAATCCCGTCGCCTGCCTGATCCTCAAGGTCATGCTCGAGGACATCCCGCGCCACGGACCGGGGCTCGCCGACGAGTTGCGGTGCGTCGGGGCGGAGATCAAGCTGGCGGCCGAGCGCGAGCTCGGCGAACTCTATCCGCCCGATCCGGACGGCGCCCGCCCGATCGCCTACCTCTGGGCCCGGACAGTTCGCTGCGAGACGTCCGGCTGCGGGGCGGAGATCCCGCTCCTGCGCTCGTTCTGGTTGGCGAAGAAGGCGAGCCGTCGGCGGGCCTTGCGTACCCGGGTGGAGCGGGCCGACGGCGAGGCACCGCGGGTCGAGTTCGAGATCGTCACCCCGGCGAGCGAGGTGGAGGTCCCGGCGGGCACGGTGAGCCGAGCCAGGGCGACCTGCCCGGCCTGCCGGACCGTCCTCCCGCCCGAGCGCGTCCGGGCGCAGCTCGCTGTGCAGCGGGGCGGTGCTGACGTGGTCTTCGATACGGGGGGCCGGCGCACGGGTGGGGCGCGGATGCTCGCGGTCGTGACGCTCAAGCCCGGCGAGCAGGGCCGGCACTACCGGTTGCCGACGGAGCGCGACTACGAGGCTGTGTGGACGGCCCAGCAGCGGCTCGCGGCGATCCTCGACGAGTGGCAGCGCGGGGGGAGGCGGGGGCTCTGCCCGGTGCCGGATGAGCCCGCGCCGACGACCTCGGGAGGCTTCCTCTCTCCGCCAACCTACGGTGCAACCCAGTGGGGATTGCTCTACTCAGCGCGTCAGAGGTTCGCGCTGTCGACCATCGCCGCTCAGGTGAAGTCCTTGGGTCCCGAGGAGACTCAGCGAACACTGGCGCTGGCCCTCGGCAAGCTGGCTGATCTGGCGAATGTCGTTTGTCCATGGGAGCCAATTGCTGAGTGTCCGAGGAACGTGCTTTCAAACGGCAGAGTCAAACCATCGTGGAGTTTCGCCGAAGCTGTGCCGATTGGTGAATCTGCCGGAAGCTTGAGCAAGTGCATCGAGAATCTCTGCGCTGGCATACAGGCAAGCGTTTCGGGAAGACACCCGGCCGTTGTTCGTCAAGCGGCGGCTCAGCAATCTCCCTTGCCAGATGAGTCTGCTGCGGTGTGGTTCACCGACCCGCCCTACTACTTCTCGGTCCCGTACGCGGACTTGTCGGACTTCTTCCTTGTTTGGATGAAGCGCGCTCTTGGGGGCCGGTTGATACCGGACCCGTTCGACGTATCGAACGTGCTGTCTCCGAAGAAGCAAGAGACTACAGAGATGTCCTACTGGGACAAGGTGCGCTTCCCAAACAAGGATGCTCAGTTCTTTGAGAACGGAATGGCCGAGGCCTTTATCGAGGCTCGCCGGAAGCTTCAAGACGACGGCGTCGGTACCGTTGTCTTCGCACACAAGACGACTGAGGGCTGGGAGGCGTTGCTCTCGGGGATGATTCGAGGCAGGTGGACGATTACCGGGTCGTGGCCGATTGCGACGGAGATGGCTCATAGGTTACGCGCGCGAGAATCTGCGGCTCTCGCCACCAGCGTCCACCTCGTCTGCCGGCCGCGGCCCGACGACGCCCCGGTGGGCGACTGGGCCGATGTGCTGCGCGAGCTGCCCCGCCGCGTCGGTGACTGGATGGAGCGCCTCCAGGGCGAAGGCGTGCGTGGCGCCGACCTCGTCTTCGCCTGCATCGGTCCGGCGCTCGAGATCTTCAGCCGCTATGCGAAAGTCGAGACCGCCGAGGGGCGCGAGGTCGCCCTTGGCGAGTATCTCGAGAAGGTCTGGGAGGTCGTCGGCCGGGCGGCCCTGACCCAGGTCCTGGGCGCGGGCGAGCAGGGGGCCGGGGCGCTCGAAGAGGACGCCCGCCTGACGGCGCTCTTCCTGTGGACGCTCCAGGGCTCGAACGGCACCGCCGTCTCCGCCGGGCCGACCGACCCGACGGCGGACGCGACCGGCGAGGACGAGGAGGACGAAGAGGTCGACGAGGACGACGAAGCCGATGCTCGCGGCCGCAAGCCGAAGGGCTACACCCTCGTCTTCGACATCGCCCGCCGGTTCGCCCAGCCGCTCGGGATCCACCTCGACGACTGGGAGGGGCGGATCGTCGAGACGAAGAAGGGCGCCGTCCGCCTCCTCCCGGTGGCCGAGCGGGCCCGTCAGCTCTTCGGCGCGGGCGGCGCCCGGGTGATGGCCGAGCGGCTGGAGAGCCCGGCGTCGCCGCCGCAGCTGTCGCTCTTCGCCGAGATGGAGCCCGTCCGACCGGCACGGGCCCCGCGCGGAGGCATGACGGTCGATGTCGCCGACGCCGCCCGCGCGACGCGCCGGGACGCGACGACGCTCGACCGCGTCCACGCCGCGATGCTCCTCCAGGCGAGCGGCCAGGCGACGGCTCTGCGGAACCTCCTCACCGCCGAGCAGGACCGCGGACCGGAGTTCCTCCGCCTCGCCAACGCCCTCTCGGCCCTCTACCCTCGCGAGAGCGAGGAGAAGCGCCTCCTCGACGCGATGCTCCTGGCGGTGCCAAGGTAAGGAGCGGCGATGGCAGATCCGATTGCCGAGTTCGTGGTGACGCCGCATGCGGCCTTGGAGATGGAGCGCCGAGGGATCGACGAGGCGATCGTCCGGCAGGTGCTGACTGCGCCCGAGCAGCGGGAGGCCGTGCGCCCGGGACGGGATGTCCTGCAGTCGCGCATCGAGCTCGAAGGCAGGAGATACCTTGTCCGAGTGTTCGTCGATGTGGACCGGGACCCCGCCGAGGTGGTCACCGCCTATCGCACCAGCAAGATCGCGAAGTACTGGAGGTAAGGCACATGAAGGTCACCTTTGACCCCAGAACGGACACGCTGACCGTCATCCTGAAGGAGGGCGCTCCTGTCGCCGAGAGCGACGAGGACAAGCCGGGGGTGATCCTCGACTACGACGACGAGGGCAACCTCCTCTCCCTCGAGATCCTGGATGCCTCCCGACACGTCACGGAGGCGCGCAAGATCGAGTACCAGACGACGGCATGAGCCCCGCGGTCTGGCAGATCGCAGGCGGTCCAGCGTCGCGTTCGTACGTTGACGTCTTCCTGCGCTACGGCGTAGGCCTCATCGGTCCCGGCGACGGCGGGCCCTGGTCGCCGGAGCGGTACGCGCACGACTTCGTGGTATCGGGATTCCTTCGCCGCTTCGCCGAGGAGGCGAGCGACGGCGACATCGTGCTCCTCCGGACCGGGCGATCACGGGTGGAGGCGGTGGGCATTATCGCCGGGGAGTATCGCCACCTGGAGGTGTTCGGGGACGTCAACGGCTGGGACCTCCAGCACGCGAGGCGGGTCCGGTGGAGCAGACTCGCGGCTCCTCACGACTTCGATCGCTTCGTCTTCGGCGCCAATCCGACCCGGTTCTCGCGAGTTCGGAGCCCCGAGGCGCTCGACTTTGCGCGACGCTTCGTCGCCTCTCCGCCGTTCGGCTGGCAGGAGATTCCGCTGCCATCGTTGCCCCCAGAGGCGCCGACCCTCGAGTCGCCGCCCCCCGAGATCGCCACGCTGGTCGCCCAGGCCCGTGACCTGGCGGGCCTCTACTGGGACCGAGCGCGGTTCGGCGACCATCCCTCCGAGGATGAGCTCGTGGCCCAGTTCACTGTGCCGCTGCTCGCCGCGCTCGGCTGGCGGCCAGAGCAGATCGGCGTGAAGTGGCGGAGGATCGATGTCGCCCTCTTCGATCGCCTGCCGCGCGCGCCCGAACATTGCCGGTTCGTCATCGAGGCGAAGCGGTTCGGCGCCGGGGTGGAGGGAGCCCTCGAACAGGCCATGGGCTACGTCGCCGAGCTCGGCCGATCGGTGGACGTCGTGGTCACCGACGGGATCCGCTACCGGCTGTACGCGGCGCATGATGGGTACGAACCAGTGGCGTATGCCAATCTGATCCGGCTGAAGGCGTCGGCGACCGAGCTGTTCGATCGCCTCCGTCGGCCGTAGGAGGGGAATGATGGAGCCCTGGTACAAGGTCGTTGTCCCTCGCAGAGAGGTCCGTGAGGGCCGCTCCTTCAATCCCGACGAGTTCGCCATCGCCCTCGAGCAGGTCGTCGCCGGGACCGCCCCCGACGACTACCGCGACCCGCGCCAGTTCTTCGAGCGGACGGTTTTCACGCGCGCCCTGCGCGAGCACACCGCCATGGTCCTCCGCCGCCTCGACGGGCAGACGGCCGACACGTCGCCCGTGCTCACCCTGGTCACCCAGTTCGGCGGCGGCAAGACCCACACGCTCACCGCCCTCTACCACCTCGTCACGGCCGGGGCGGCCGCGCACGACCTGCCCGGTGTGGCTGCGCTCCTCGACGGGGCCGAGCTCCGCCACGTGCCGCCGGCCCAACCGGCGGTCTTCGTGGGCAACGCCTGGGATCCGCGCGAAGGTGCCGAGACGCCGTGGATCGATCTCGCCCGGCAGCTCGCCGGCGACGCGGGCGTGGCGATCCTCGGGCCGGCGGCGAAGGAGGCACCACCGGGCACGGAGACGCTCGGGCGGCTGTTCGAGGCGGCCGGTGGCTCCGTCCTCGTCCTGTTCGACGAGGTCCTGAACTTCGTCAGCCGCCATCGTTCCTTTGCCGAGCCGTTCCATGCCCTCATCCAGAACCTGACCGTGGCGATGACCGGGACGCAGCGGAGCGCGGCCGTCATCAGCCTGCCGCGCAGCCAGGTCGAGATGACCGACTGGGACTTCACCTGGCAGGAGCGAATCACGAAGGTCGTCAAGCGGGTCTCGAAGGATCTGATCGTCAACGACGAGGCCGAGATCGGCGAGGTCGTCCGCCGGCGCCTCTTCCAGGACCTCGGCAGCGAGGGGACCCGGCGGCGGGTCGCGGCGGACTACGCCGACTGGTGCTTCGAGCGGCGGTCGCAGCTGCCGCCGGAGTGGACGGCGGTCGACACCGCGACGAGCGACAAGCGGGCCCGGGAGCTGCTCCGGGAGCGCTTCGAGCACGCCTATCCGTTCCACCCGGCGACACTCTCGGTCTTCCAGCGCAAGTGGCAGTCCCTGCCCCAGTACCAGCAGACCCGCGGCACGCTCGCGATGCTCGGTCAGTGGGTCGCTCGTGCCTACCAGGCGGGCTTCATCGGCGCCGGGACCGACGCCCTCCTCACCCTTGGGTCCGCGCCCCTCGAGGTGCCGGGCTTCCGAAGTACGGTCCTTGGCCAGCTCGGGGAACCGCGGCTCATCCCGGGCATCGAGGTGGACATCGCCGGCGACCACGCCCATGCCCGGGCGCTCGACGCCGACACGAAGGGCGCCCTGCGGAACATCCACCGCCGGGTCGCGACGGCGATCCTGTTCGAGTCGTCGGGCGGCCAGCAGGACAAGGTCGCCCACTTGCCGGAACTGCGCTTCGCCCTCGGCGAACCGGGCCTCGACACGACCTCGATCGACAGCGCGGCCGCGGCGCTCGATGCCCGCGCGTTCTACATCCGACGCGTCGGATCGGACGGCTACCGGATCGGCTACAAGGCGAAGCTCTCGAAGGTCGTCAACGATCGGCGCGCCTCGCTCGATCCGGACACCGAGGTGCCGGCCGCGATCCGTGACCTCGTGAAGCAGGAGTTCGGCCGGGCGGCTGGCCTGCCGCTCATGTGGTTCCCGCAGGATGCGTCCGAGATCGCCGACCTGCCCCGCCTCACGCTCATCGTGGCGGATCCCGCCTGGGAGTGGGCGTCAACCGGCGAGGTCCGCGACCGGGTCGCCGAGTGGACGCAGAGTCGGGGCACGTCCGACCGGCTCTACCCGGGCGCGCTCGTCTGGAGCGTGCGCCGGCCCGGGCGCGATCTCCGTGACGCGGTCGAGCTGATGCTTGCCTGGCGGCGGGTCCAGCGAGAGGTCGCGGAGGGGACGCTCGGGGCCGAGTACGAACCGTCCGACCTGGCCGAGATCCGCTCGAACGTCACCGGGGCCGAGGCCTCGGCAAAGGACGAGGTCTGGGCCGTCTATCGCTACGTCGCGCTCTGGGACCCGGGAGAGTCCGACGGTCTGAAGGTCATCGATCTGGGGGCCGGTCACGCCAGCTCGTCCGAGAGCCTGACCGGGCGGATCGTCGCCGCGCTCAAAGCGGAGGCCCTCCTGAACGAGTCGGTCGGCGCCGGGTATCTGGACCGCCACTGGCCGGCGGCATTCAACGAGACCGGCGCCTGGCCGCTGCCGAGCCTGCGCCAGGCGTTTCTGAACGGCACGCTCACGCGCCTCCTCGACCCCGATCGGGTCCTCCGCTCGAGGATCGCCGAGTTCGTGGCTGCCGGGGAGTTCGGTCTGGCCTCCGGTCGACGGCCGGACGGGACGTACGGGCGGCTCTGGTTCCAGGAGAACGTGTCGCCGGATGAGGTCACCTTCGAAGGCGACGTCTATCTGCTCAGGAAGGCCGCGGCGGAGGCGCTGATCGGTGGCCTGGTGCCGGTGCCCTCGGTCGTGCTGCCCACGCCGGCTGAGCCCGGACGCGTCCCGCTGCCTGGCCGGGGCGAGCCGGCACCTGGCGAGCCGGACCAGATCGGGGCCATCGCCGGCGAACATCGTCGTCTCCGGTTCGTCGGCGAGGTGCCGCCCGAGATGTGGAACCGGCTCGGTGTGAGGCTCTTGCCGAAGTTGAAGGCGGCATTGGAGGTGCAGATCACGGTGGACGTGTCGGCAACTGCCGATGCGGACCAGGCCCGCCGCCTCGAAAAGGACCTGCGCCAGGCGCTCGAGGAGCTGGGTCTCGGGGACCGCTGGCGGATCGAATAGGCTCGGGCGGGCCGAAACTTCCCGCGCCGCCCGAGCGCCGCCCGAGCCTGCAACCCTCAGCCGCGCTCGAGGTAGCGCTCGCGGTCCCAGGGGTGGACGACCGCGTCGTAGGTCTGCTGCTCGACACGGGCCGCGTTGAGGTAGTGGTCGACGATATCCTGGCCGAAGATCTCCACCGCCGCCTCGCTCCGGTCGAGCTCGATGATCGCCTCCCAGAGGGCCCGCGGCATCCGCTCGCAGCCGGTCGCGACGTAGCCGTTGCCCTTGTACTCGGCCGGCGGCTCGATCTCGTGCTCGATCCCCCACAGGCCCGCGCCGACCATCGCCGCGTATGTCAGGTAGGCGTTCATGTCCCCGCCCGGGAAGCGGTTCTCGATGTGGAGGGCCTGACCGTGGCCGACGATCCGGAAGCCGGTCGTACGGTTGTCGCGGCCCCAGACGACGTTCACCGGCGCCCACGAGAGGGCGGCGAAGCGCTTGTACGAGTTCACGTTCGGGGCGATGAACACCGCCAGCTGGCGTGACAGGGCCATCATGCCGCCCATGAAATGGCGCATCGTCTTGGACATCTTGTATGGGGCGTCGGAGGCGGGGTCCTCCATCAGCGAGCGCGTCCCGTCGGCGTTCCAGACGCTCATGTGGAGGTGGCCCGACGAGCCCGTCCAGCGGTGATCGGGCTTGGCCATGAACGTGATCCCCCAGCCGTTGAGGTAAGCGATCTCCTTCGCGCCGTGCTTGAAGATGACCGTCCGGTCGGCCGACTCGAGGACCTCGTCGTAGCGGATGTTCACCTCGTGCTGGCCCGGGGCGGCCTCGCCCTTGCTGAACTCGACGGGGATCCGTGCCTCGGTCATCTGGTTGCGCAGCAGCCGGTGGAGCGGCTCGGCCTTCGTCGCCTGGAGGAGGTGATAGTCCTCGTTGTAATGGCCGAACGGTTCCGGGGTCACCCAGCCCTTCCGGTGCTGCTCCTCCCAGGAGTCCTTGAGGACGAAGTACTCGAGCTCCGAGCCAGCCTTGACGACGTAGCCCATCGAGGCCGCCTTGGCGACCTGGCGCTTCAGCATCGTGCGCGGCGAGACGGGGATCTCCGTGTGGGTCTCCTCGTCGACCGTGTCGGAGAGGACGAGGGCGGTGCGGTCGAGCCAGGGCAGGACGCGCAGCGTCCCCCAGACAGGCTTGGCGATCCAGTCGCCATAACCGGTCTCCCAGTTCATGAGCTTGAAACCGTCCGGCGTGTTCATCTCCATGTCGGTGCCCAGGAGGTACGTGCAGAAATGGGCACCATGGTCGATGACGCCGTTCAGGAACGCCTGGGCCTGGACGCGCTTGCCGACGAGACGGCCCTGCATGTCGGTCAGGGCGACGACGAGCGTGTCGACGCGACCGTCCCGGACCATCGCCTCCAGCTCCTGGAGCATCGGATGCTTGCTGGGGTGCTTGGCGTTGCTCA
>JAJYXX010000183.1 GCA_021801545.1 Chloroflexota bacterium
CTCGAGCCGAATACCTCAAGATCGGACCGCACGAACGCGAGCTCGCGCGCCACCAGGCGCACGAGCTGTTCGCCCTGCCCCAGCCGCCGACCGCGGTCGTGTGCGCCACCGATACGAAGGCCGCGGGCGTGCTTGGCGCCGCGCGCGAGGCAGGCCTTGCGGTCCCCGAGCAGCTCTCCGTGGTCGGCTATGACGACATCGAGATCGCCGGGTATCTCGGCCTCACGACCGTCGGCCAGTCGCTGTTCGAATCGGGGCGCCTGGGCGCCGAGATCCTGCTCGCCGCGCTCGACGGATCCGAGGCACCGCCGGCGCGCAAGGTGGTGCCGGTCCAGCTGGTTGTGCGCAACACGACTGCCCCGCCCCCTTGATCCGCCGCTACGAGTGAGCGCGGCCGCACCTCAGGACGCTGCCATCAGACCGCCGAACGTCTGTTGACATAGGGCGTATCGTACTGCTGGGCACACGTGGAACCGGTCCCACGATGCTCGACCCATCGCGTTGCGCGCGGCTGGTGTGGGGAGGACGGTGTCTTCTCTCTCGAGGGACCGTTGCGACCGTATCCAGTCGTGGTCGTCAACACCCACAACTGGCTTGCCAGGGATTTGGAGGAGTGGCCAATGCGACGATTGCTGACCTTTGGCGTGGCCGCGAGCCTGGTCTTCGCGGCCTGTGGCGCCGCGGCGAGTCCCTCACCCGGTGCTAGCGCGCCGGCCAGTGTGGCCCCCGAGACCCCCGGCGGGTCGCCCGAGGCCTCGCCGACCGCAGCTGGCTTCGACCCGAACAGCATCTCCGGTTCCGTCACGCTCGGGCAGTGGGAGTCGTCGCCGGCAGAACGTAGTGCGCTGGCGTCCGCGCTGGCGGCATTCAAGGTTACGTACCCGAAGATCACCGTCGACCAGCAGACCATCGCCGGCGACTATCGGGCGCAGATGATCACCCGCTTCGGGGCCCACAACCCGCCCGACATCTTCTACGTCAACGCCGAGTACGCGCAGGACTGGATCGACCAGGGCTTCCTGCAGCCGCTCAACGACTACGCCCAGCAACAGGGCTTCGATACGAGCCCCTTCTTCAAGGACTACGTGAACATCTTCACGGGTAAGGACGGCACAATCTACGGCCTGCCCAAGGACGGCAACACGATCGCCATGGCCTACAACACCGACCTGGTGTCGACGCCGCCGGCGACGCTGGACGACCTGATCTCCACGGCTCAGAGCCTGAAGGGTCAGGGCAGCCTCAAGGCTCCCCTGTGCCTGAACCCGGGCCTCGATCGAGGACTCGCCTTCATCTACGCCCAGGGCGGCTCGCTGCTCACGGCTGACAACAGCGCGCAGGCGATCGACGCCCCGGAGTCGAAGGCGGCCGTCCAGTGGTACATGGATCTCTTCAAGAACGGCCTGGGGATGACTGCCAGCGACATGGGCGACGGTTGGTGCGGTGAGGCGCTCGGCAAGGGCGACGCCGCGATCGTCTTCGAGGGCGGCTGGCTCCTCGGCTACATGCAGAGTTCCTTCCCGGACGTGAAGTGGGCGTTCGCCGAGATGCCGACCGGCAGCAGCGGCAGCAAGGTGACGATCAGCTACACCGCGGCCTACGGGATCGGCGTTGACAGCGCCAACAAGGACCAGGCATGGGTCGTCATGCAGTACCTGACCGGGCCCGCCGGGATGGCGGTCTGGACGGGCGGTGGCATCGCGGTTCCGTCCCGCACCGACGTCCCGGTGCCAGCCGGCTTCGACGTCATCGTCAAGGGAGCCGCCTACTCCAAGCCCGGATCGGGCTTCATGAAGGGCTACAACGACGTCCAGAAGGCCTTCCAGGACGCCTTCACCAAGCAGATCACGGACAAGACATACTCGGCCGACCCGGTGGTCGCTGCCACCGTGGATGCGATCAACAAGGCCCTGAGCCAGTAGCTCGGTACCAGGGCACAGGAGGTGCCGGCGGCCGGGGACACGAGGTTCCCCGGCCGCCAACCGTAGTCGGAGTCGACGATGGCCGGAGCGGCAGCTCCCAAACCTGGCGCCCGGATCGGTGCGCGCCAGGAGACGCTCGCGGGCTATGCCCTCGTGGCCGTCCCGATGCTGTTCTTCCTCGTCCTCAACATCGGCACGTTCTTCTATGCGGCGTACATCAGCGTCTGGAAATGGAACATCCGGACCGGCCCGGTCGAGTTCGTAGGGCTCCGTAACTTCGAGCGGATCCTCACTGATCCCGTCTTCCAGAGCGCGGTCAAGAACACGATCTACTACACGGTGATCTGGGTCCCGCTGACCATGGCCGTGGGTCTCTTCCTCGCCGTCGTGGTGAACCAGAAGATCCGCGGCCAGACGGCGTTCCGGGCAGCGTTCTACTTCCCCGCCATCGCCAGTTCGGCCGCGATCACCATGCTCTGGATCTTCCTCGTCTCTCCATACGGCCTCTTCAACGAGGTCCGCGGCGCGCTCGGGCTGAACCCGTTGTTCCAGTTCTTCGGGTACGGACCCAACGAGAACTGGATCGGCGACTACCGCGCCGCCATGAACACGGTTATCGTCCTCAACGCTTGGACGACGTCGGGGACGTTCATGCTCTTCTACCTTGCGTCACTCCAGGCGATCAGCCACGAGGTCTACGAGGCGGCGGCGATCGACGGCGCCGATGCCTGGCAGGCGTTCTGGCGGATCACCTTCCCGCTTCTCCGGCCGGGGCACTTCTTCGTGGCGACCGTCGGCGTCATCGGCGGCCTGCAGGTCTTCGACCAGGCCTTCATCGCGGGAAGCCCGAACGGCGATCCGGCCAACGCGCTGATGACGATCGTGCTCTACCTCTACAACACGCTCTTCATCCAGATCAACCCTGGATACGCCGCGGCGGTCGGGATCGTCCTGTTCGTGATCATCTTCACCGCCACGCTGATCCAGCGGCAGCTCTTCGGACGGACTCCCGGATGGTGACGAAACAGTGACGGCAGCAGCGCGAGCGGCACCGGTTCTGGGCGGAGCGGGGTCCGAGGTTGCCCCGGTCGGCGATCGCGGCCGAATCTGGCGGCGCCGGATCGCCTACGCCATGATGATCGGCTATGCGCTGCTCATGTTCGTGCCGTTCACCTGGACGGTCATCACGTCGTTCAAGACGCTGCCCGATGCGACACGGCTGACGGTGATTCCGAGCCCATTCACCCTGGCTGCCTGGGAGTACGCGATCGGCAGGCTGGAGCCGTCGGTGGTTGTGCTCTTCGGCAATAGTTTCTTCATCGCCACCGTCGTGACGCTATCCAACCTCGTCCTCGGCAGCCTCGCCGGATACGCCTTCGCGCGGCTGCGCTTCCCGGGTCGCGAGGCGCTCTTCCTCATCGTCCTGGCGACGCTCATGATCCCGGACCAGCTCCGTCTCGTGCCCGTCTACATCCTGTTTAGCGGTCTCGGCCTGACCATCGGGACTGGCCAGTACGTGGCTGTGATCCTCGTCATGGCGATCTCGGCGACGAGCATCTTCCTGCTCCGCCAGTACTTCCTGACGATCCCGCGGGAGCTCGAAGAAGCCGCGAGGATCGACGGGGCGGGCTTCTTCACGACCTTCTGGCGGGTCATGCTGCCGCTTGCCACACCGGCTCTGGCGGCGGTCACAATCCTGCAGTTCCAGGGCACCTGGAACAGCTTCTTCTGGCCGGTCGTGTTCCTCATCGACCCGCCCCACCAGACCCTACCGATCGGGCTGACGTTCTTCCGCCTTACCGGAGGCCAGGGAACCAACTGGCCACCGCTCATGGCCACCGTGGTCATCGCCACGATCCCGATCCTGGTGCTCTACATCTTCTTCCAGCGCTACTTCGTGGAGGGGATCGCGGCTTCCGGTGTCAAGGGTTGAGGTGGTCATGCCGGCGGCCCCGAGCGTTCGTGGAGCGCTGCGGGTAGCGCTTGTCGACTTCTACTTCAACTCGTCGCGCCTCGTTCCGGCGAACCTGCTGTGGGGGCTGGGCCTGGTCGTCCTTTATCTCATCGCGCTCGTGTCGCCGCTCGGCGCGATCCTCGTCGCCCCGCTTCTCGCCCTGCCGACGGCCGGGGTCTTTCGGATCGCCGCGCTGATCGTCCGCGGTGAGCCGGTTTCGTTCTGGGACGGGCTGGCTGCCTGGCGCGAGCAGCTCGTGCCGGCACTTGCGGCGGGCGTCGCCGGCGTCATGGCGGTCGTCGTGCTCGGCTCGAACCTGATCGCGGGAATCCTCTCGAACGAGCTCCTCGGCTGGGCCTTCGCGACGTTCGCCGCCTGGGGGTTGGCAACCGCCTGGCTCGCCGGCATCGCGTTCTGGCCGCTCCTTGTCGACCCGGCCCGCGCCCACGAGCCGGCGAGACGCCGAGCACGCCTGGCCGGGCTGCTGGTCGCCGCGTTGCCGGCCCGGCTGGGGGCCCTCGGGGTCGTGTTGGCGGTCGTCTCGATCCTCAGCGCGATCGCATTCGCGGCCCTCGTCACGGTCTCGGTTGCCTACCTCGCGCTCGTCGCCTGCCGGTACGTCCTGCCGGCCGGCGATCGGCTGGAAACACGGCTGACCGCCCGCTTGCACAACCGATGATCACGCCATGACCCTCCCGATCCAGGTCGGGCCCGCGACGATCACCATCAACCGTGACGACCGCGTCGTCGTCTGCGGTCCGGATGGCCGCATCTCGGAGGGTGCGGAGGAGGGCTTCTTCGCCCGCGATACCCGGTTCGTCTCGGGCTACGGGCTGTGGATCAACGGCCGCCGCCCGATCCTCCTGAACTCGTCGCCGATCCAGTTCTTCTCGTCGCGCTTCGAATTCACGAACGACGCTCTGCTCGATGCCAGCGGCCCGGTCGACCGGCACTGCCTGTCCGTCCGGCTGGACCGGACCGTGGCGGGCGGCGTCCACGAGGACTACGACATCGTCAGCTACGCCCGCCGAGCCGTCCGCCTGACGATCGAGATCGAGATCCTCTCGGACTTCGCCGACATCTTCGACGTCAAGGAGGGCCGACTGGTCCGCCGCGGAGCCATTCACAGCCGCTGGTTCCGCTCGCGCGGCGAGCTCCGCACGACGTACGTCAACAACGACTTCCGCCGCGAGCTCATCGTCGAGGTCGAGCGGGCCGACTCCCCGCCCCAGTTCGCCAACGGTCGGCTGGTGTTCGTGGCAACGATCCCGCCCAAGGGCGTCTGGCACGCGTGCGTGAAGTGGCTTCCAGTGACCCGGGCCGGCCGGCGACCTGCCGTCCTGCCCTGCAACGCGGCTGCCCAGCCGTCGACGGGTCCGTCGGCACATCTGCCGAAGGTGCGGATCGAGACGCCGAACGCCGTCGTCCGGCGAGCCTGGGAGCAAGCCGTTCAGGACATGGAGGCGCTCCGGCTGGAGGACCCCGCGTTCGGCAAGGGTGTCTTCATCCCCGCGGCCGGGGTGCCGTGGTTCGTCACCCTGTTCGGCCGCGACGCGCTGATCGTCTCGCTGCAGGGCATCTCGGGCTACCCGGAGTTCGCGGCCGGCGCACTCCGGCGGCTCGCCGTGCTGCAGGCGACCGGCGATGACCCCGAACGCGACATGGAGCCGGGCAAGATCCCGCACGAGATCCGCCACGGCGAGCTCGCCCAGCTCGGGATCTTGCCCTACCAGCCCTATTACGGCACGCACGACGCGACGAGCCTGTTCGTCATCGTCCTCTCGTACCTGTACCACTGGCTCGGTGACGTCGAGATCCTCCGGCGCTACCTGCCGAACGCCGAGGCGGCGATGAGCTGGATCGACCGCTCGGGCGACCGGGACGGCGACGGCTTCCAGGAATACAAGACGCGCTCGTCGCACGGGTACTACAACCAGGGCTGGAAGGATGCCGGCGACGCCATCCCCGCGGCCGACGGTTCGCTGGCGCCCCTGCCGCTCGCCCTCTGCGAGCTCCAGGGCTACGTGTACGACGCGAAGCTCCGGTTGGCCGCCATGTACGACCTGCTCGACCGGCCAGCCGACGCAGTCCGCCTCCGCGACGAGGCCCGTCGCCTCTACGAGCGCTTCAACGACGTCTTCTGGTGGGAGACCGAGGGGACGTACTACCTCGGGCTCGACGGCGAGAAGCGCCCGATCGAGTCGGTGGCCTCGAATCCGGGCCACCTGCTGTCGTCCGGGATCGTGCCGGCCGAGCGGGCGGGCCGCGTCGTCCGCCGTCTCCTGGCCGACGACATGTGGTCGGGCTGGGGGATCCGGACGCTCTCGTCCGACCACCCGGCCTACAACCCGTACAGCTACCACACCGGTTCGATCTGGCCGCACGACAACGCGACGATCGCCAGCGGCTTCCGACGCTACGGCTTCGCCGCCGAGGCTGCCCTGGTAGCGCGCGGACTATTCGATGCCGCCGAGCGCTTCGTCGCCACCCGGCTGCCCGAACTGTTCGCCGGCCTGCCGCGCGAGGATGGGAGCTTCCCGGTGCAGTACCTCGGTGCGAACGTGCCGCAGGCGTGGGCAGCGTCGGCCGTGTTCCGGCTCATCGCGGTCCTGTGCGGCATCCACGTCCGCTCCGATCGCGACGGCTCGCGGATCTACCTCAACCCGGCCCTGCCCGACTGGCTGCCGGAACTCGCCATCCACAACCTTCGCGCGGGGCGGGGGTCGGTCGCCCTCCGGTTCGACGACGGCGACGTGACCGTGATCTCGAACACGACCGGCTTCCAGATCGTGCGCGGGCCGGCACCGGACGAGTCGCCGCCCGAGCCGAACGAACCAAGGACGTGACTCGAGCGACCGACCCCGCAGCCGTCCATCACCACGGGGAAGTCGCGGATGCGAGCCGAGACGCCGGGCCGTCACGGCGAGCACCGTCACCGTCGCCGGCTGCCCGACAGCACCCACAGGCTACCGTCGCCGCGATCGCCGACGACTCTCAACCTCGCGCTTCGTACCCGCGCTCCCTCAACGAAAGCAGCGCCGGCAAGGCGGGCACACGCGGGAAGCCATGGGCCTCCCCCGGGGCGGGCGGCCCGGCCGCCACGGCAGCACGAGTCGACGCCAGCGGAGAAACCTCCAACACCAGCAACAAATTCTTTCCAGGGCAACGGACGTTGTGACAAGCTAGGTGGCACGCCGCTCCGATAGACAGTCAATACGCGCCGTTCCCTTTCCTGGACGGCTACGCTCGACCGTCGACCGCACGGTGGCGCTGGCTCGCTGCCCGGAGTGGGAGGAGGTACGGAAAGTGCCGGCCGAGTTCGCGGACCTCTCTCGGCGGGATACCGGTCACGCTCCCTTCCCGTTCCAGTCGGCTGTGGCCCGATCGGCCGCGCTAATACTGAAGGACCAAGGTTTTCCGAACCTCGAACCAGTGATCTGATGCACCGGGGTGACATCAAACTTGGAGGGCCCGACCGATGACCGAATTGACGCTTGGCCTTCTTCGAAAGGCCGTGGAGAGCTCTGCGGCGGCGTTCCGCTGCCGCCGGCGGCTGCAGCCCGCCGGCGGCGAGGGCGACAAGGTGTTCCCGCCGACCTTCGCCGGCGCCGTGTACGCGATCGAGAGGCGGCGCGTGCCGGGGCGGGACGAGCCCGTCACGTGCGTGCTGCTCGACAGCGTTCAGAGCCAGGCAAATCGCATGGAGCTCGCGCTTCAGGAAGCAGTTGATGCGAGCCGACTCAAGGTTCCCCTCCTCATGGTCGACTTCTCGAAGCAGGACCCGACGGGGGATATCGAGGCCGACGAGAAGGCGGGAAGGTTCATCGACCCCGTGGGGAGGGTGACGAGCCTCCAGGTGCCACATCGCCTCGCCGACGCGATTCTCCGCGACAGCGAGCTGGACGGCGTTCTCTTCCGGAAGTCCGATCGGGGAAAGGCCCTGAATACGGTGAGCCTCGCGAACGCGACACCCCTGTTCGACCTGTGCCCGACGGCTCTCGTCTTTGGGATGTGGGACTCGACGGGACCGAAGGGAGGCCTAGGACCGAAGTTCGAGCGAGCCCTTGTGTCGGAGATCGTCGGGATGGGCGCGGAGTGGCAGGAGGACTACCGGGCCAGAGGCGTACGGCGCGACCCGCTCGAGACCCGCGCTGCCGTCAAGGTTATTAAGGCGGCTGACAAGTCCTGGACCGTTGCCGAGCCGACCGCCAAGGGCGCGACCCAGCCCTCCAGGGTGAACCACAGTAGCGTCCCCTTCGACTCGCGGAACTCCGGCGTTACGATCGAGTACGCGGAGCAGGTCACCACGCTGTCCCTCGTCTGCCTTCGGCGCCTCCGGTTCCCGCTCAACGGCGCTGGACGTCCGGAAGTCGACGCGGCTGCCCGCACCGCGCTTGCCGCCCTGGGCCTGTGCGCCGCGACCCTTGCCTTCGAATCCGGCGTTGACCTGCGATCGAGGTGCCTGTTGTGGCCGGACGGCGCGATGCAGTGGGAGCTGCTGGACCGGCCCGGAACGGCGCCGGCGACCTACTCGCTGAGCGGCGATGCGGCCGTCAAACTGCTGGATGGTGCCATCGAGGCCGCCAGGGAGGCCAAACTCCCGTGGACGGAGGAGCCCATCGTTCTCGAGCCGTCCCAAGAGCTGGTCAAGTTGGTTCGTTTGAGCCAGCTCGAAGCCACCAAGGAAGAGTCGGACGGAAGCAAGTGACATGTTCGTACTGGCGATCCGATACTTGAACGGCTTCGTGGCGGCGTCGGAGCCAGACTCTTACGACCACCATGAATGGCCGCCACACCCGGGGCGTGTGTTCATGGCCATGGCCGCGGCCCACTTTCAGACCGGCGCCGATCCGGCTGAGCGAGAGGCTCTGCTATGGCTCGAGCGGCTCCAGCAGTCTCCGCAGATACGAGCTCCGGATGCTATCGAGCGAGCCGTCGTGACCCACTACGTTCCGGTGAACGACAAAGCTGGCCCTTCGAAGGCACTCCTTCAAGCGGTGCCGCTTACGCGTGATCGCCAGCCGCGCAGGTTCGCCCGGGCGTGGCTCGACCATGACACCATCTACCTCGCCTGGCCGAGCGTCCAGGCACCCGACGCCATCCGGCGCGCTCTCAGCGCCCTATGCGGCAAGGTCACCCGCATCGGACACTCCTCGTCTCTCGTACAGATGTGGGTCGGGGAGGCGGGTGAGGTGGGTGAACCCAACTGGGTTCCGGACGAGGACCGTGCCACCGTCCACCTTCGCGTGCCAGCGCCAGGGACACTCGAGGACCTCGAGCGTCGCTACAACCTCGCGGCGGTCGAGACGTTCGCCGAACTTCAGGTCCTGGCCGCCGATGATTCCGACAAGAAGGTACAGGGTCAGGCGAAGAAGCGGTTGAAGGAGGTGTTCGCGGACGGTCCACCCGTCCAGCTTCGCCCCAACCTTTCCACCTTCGAGGGATACGCCCTCGCGGCCCCCGCAGATGAAAAGCCGACCGCGCCAGGTACCGTCTTCAACCCCTACCCGATCGTCCTCGCCCTCGAGCGCGAGGATGGGCCGTATCGACATCTCGACCTGGCGTGCGTGCTCTCGTTGGCACAACGCTGGCGCGAGGCTCTCCTCAGCCAGAGCAACGACCTCTCGGAGTCGGTGCGTCAGCTGCTGAGCGGACACGATGGGGAGGGCGCACCGCTGGAAGAGCCTCATCTGGCCTTCCTTCCGCTCGCCTTCGTGGGTCACCCGCATGCGGATGGTCGCCTCCTCGGGGTGGGGCTTGCCTTCCCGGACGGGCTTTCACGGGAGGATCGGCGGGAGGCGCTCCGCGCCGTGGGCCGTGTTCGGCGGCTGGCGCTTGGCCGGCTCGGAACGTGGCAGGTGACGGCCCAAACGGCAATTGTCCCCACGTGGAACCTGCGGCCGGCGGCGTGGACGGCACACCCGGAAGGCGCCACCCACTGGTCCACCGTGACGCCGGTGGCCTACGACCGGCACCCGAAGACGAGCGACCGAGCGTCCTACATGAGACAGGTCGCCGCCATGGTAGCCCGAGCCTGCACCCGCATCGGCCTACCCGAGCCACGAGATGTGATCGTGACGCCAGTGTCGGCCCACCTCGGGGCTCCTCCAGCACACGCCTTCCCGAAGCTGCGGCGCAAGGATGGCGGCGAGCGCCGCCACACGCACGCCATTCTCGTCTTCGACCGGCCTGTGCGGGGCCCCGTGCTTCTCGGCGCGGGCCGCTACCGCGGCTACGGGTTCTGTCGGCCGATCAGCGAACCGGAAACGGGGCTGTCATGAGCGCGGTTCCGGACTTCTCCGCGTTCTTCATGGAGCTGTGGGGGTATGAGCCGTTCCCCTGGCAGGCGATGCTCGCCGAGCGGGTGGCAGCCGGTAACTGGCCGCAGGCGCTCGACTTGCCGACCGCAGCGGGCAAGACCGCCTGCATCGATGTCGCCATCTATGCCCTCGCGAGCCAGGCCGCAAGGCCTGTCGCCCAGCGCACGGCACCGCGCCGCATCTGGTTCGTCGTCGATCGCCGCATCGTTGTCGACGAGGCCCACTCGCGCGCGGAGACCATTGCTCGCAAGCTCGAGGAGGCACGTGACGGTCCGCTGCACACGGTGGCCGAGATCCTGAGGAAGGTCGCGGGCACCGACCGGCCGTTGGCTGTCGCTCGCCTGCGCGGCGGCATCTTCCGGGACGACGGGTGGGCTCGTGCGCCCTCCCAACCAGCGGTGATCAGCTCGACGGTGGACCAGGTCGGCTCGCGCCTTCTCTTCAGGGGGTACGGTCCGAGCCAGCTGGCGGCTCCGATCTACGCGGGGTTGGCTGCCAACGACAGCCTGATCATCCTCGATGAAGCCCACTGTTCGGTCCCATTTCTGCAGACGCTGCGCGCCGTCGCGGCCTACCGTTCGGAGTCTTGGGCCGAGTGTCCCGTGCCGACGCCGTTTTCGTTCGCCGTTCTGTCCGCAACCCCGCCGCCCGACATCCCGCCCGATGCCGTCTTTCCGGGGGCGGACCGTGAGCGGGCACTGGACCATCCGGTGCTGCATGAGCGCCTCAAGACCTCGAAGCTCGCGGAGCTCGTCGAGGTGAAGGCTCGGAGGGCGCAAGCGAACGATCCGCTTGTCGCCGAGGCGGCCGCTCGCGCCTGCGGGTACGTGGAAGCTGGGAGACGACGTGTCGGAGTGATGGTAAACCGGGTACGGACGGCGGAAGATACGGCCTCCGCACTGCGAGAGCGTATCGGCGAAGACGGCGAGGTCGTTGTGCTCACCGGTCGCATGCGGCCGTTCGAGCGGGACCGCCTTACAGAACGCTGGAAGCCCTACCTCAAGGCAGCCTCGCCCGAGGAGCCACCTCGGCCCATCGTCGTGGTGTCTACGCAGTGCCTCGAAGTGGGGGCCGATTTCAGCTTCGACGCGTTGGTGAGCGAGGCGGCAAGCCTCGATGCTCTGCGGCAGCGCTTCGGGCGGCTCGCCCGCATGGGCAGTGACGAACCGGCGCTGGCGACAGTCGTTGCGCGCGAGCGCGACGTGGAAGCAGAGGAGTCCGACTTCATCTACGGAGAGGCGCTCGCCAAGACATGGAGCCTTCTCCGTGACGGCGGAACCGATCATGCCGAAGGAAAAGGAACCACGAAGGTATTCGATTTCGGCGTGGAAGCGCTGGCTCATGCGTTGAGGGAGGTTGACGATCTCCGGCCTTACCTCGCGCCGACGGCTGACGCCCCGGTCCTTCTGCCCGCGCACATCGACCTCCTCTGCCAGACCGCGCCCAGTCCCTACCCGGAACCGGATGTCGAGCTCTTCCTTCATGGAAAGGACCGTGGGGCGGCGGAGGTGCAGGTGGTATGGCGAGCTGATCTCGTGTCCGCGGACTCGAAGGACTGGCGCGAGATCGTCGTCCTCTGCCCACCGAGCAGCGGTGAGATGCTCTCGCTACCTCTTTATCGCCTCAAGTCGTGGCTCGCGCGCCGGCCGCTGTCGGACGAGTCTCCGGACATCGAGGGGGTCGAGGCAGCAGACGGCGACGGCATGGGCGGTGTCCGACCGTGCCTCCTCTGGCGTGGGCGGGATCGATCGAAGATCACGATGAGGGCAGACGAGATCCGCCCCGGTGACGTCGTGGTAGTGCCCGCCGCGTACGGAATCGAGGGGCTCGGACAGTCGGCCGTCGCTGAGGCCCTCGGAGAGCGCGAGCTCGACCTGTGGGAGCCGGTGCAGGTGAGTGCCGGTCGGGCGGCCGCGGTGCGACTTCATCGCGCCGTGCTCGGGCCCTGGCTCGCCTGCCCGCCGTTGCGTGACCTCGTCGCTCTGGCGGAGGATCCTGCTTGGGACCGCGAAGGGATCCAGGACGGGATCGACGCGGTGCTCAACTACCAACCCGTGGGTGAGAATGCCCCAGCCTTGCCGCCTCTGTGGTGGCTGGAGCTTCTCGGCAGGGTACGAAACGGCCGTATGCAAGAGCATCCGGGAGGGGGCCTCGTCATCTTCGGGCGCGGCTCAGCAGGTACCCTTCGCACCAGCGAGCCGGATCTCTTCGCAGATGACGATGACGTGACTTCCGCCAGCAGCCGCGAGGTGTCGCTCGACGAGCATTCCCGGTTGGTTGACCGCACCGTGACCAAGCTTGCGCAACGGTGCCTACCAGAGGATCTCATCGCCCCGCTTAGCCTGGCGGCGTACTGGCACGATGCGGGAAAGCTCGACGAGCGATTTCAGATCCTCCTCTGTCAGGGGGACGAGCTGGCGGCCGCCTCCCAGGAAGCGGCACTCGCCAAGTCGGCCTCGCTTCCGACCTCGCCGGCCCATCGGCGCGCGATCCGCGAAGCGAGCGGATTACCCGACAATTTCCGACATGAGATGCTGTCCCTGGAGATCGCGGAGCGATACGCTCCATTGGCCGACAGTCAGGCTGACCTCGTCCTCCATCTCATTGCCAGCCACCACGGCCATGCACGACCCTTCGCGCCGATCAGCGATGACCCCAGCCCACCGGCAGTGGCGGGCCGTCTTGGAGACGTGCGGATCGACGTGAGCACGGAGGCTCGCGACCGCAATCCACCGCCGCACCGTTTCGATTCCGGACCGGCCGAGCGCTTCTGGCGGCTTGTGCGCCGACACGGCTGGTGGGGTCTGGCCCATCTCGAGGCGATGGTCCGCCTCGGAGACTGGTACGCCAGCCGGCTCGCCGAGGAGTCGGAGGTGGCGTCATGACGGTCCCTTCCACGGGTCACGGGACCGTGGAGCTAGGCGCGCTTGATGGGAGCAATCCCCTCGGATTCCTCACGGCCCTCGGGACGCTCGTGACTGTCCGTCACGCTGGGGGGGTTAACGCCCGGCTGCGGTGGAAGCACGGCCTCACGTGGATCCCCGTACTCGAAGAGATCTCGGCCCGCGACGACCACCGGTTCAGCGAGATCGTCGCCGAGGCCCTGCGCGGCCAATCCGTACCCGAGGACGCCGAAAGTGCGCGTAAGGCAGCGGAGGACGCGTTCAACGCTGCCAAGAAGAACGTGGACGACAAGAAGAAGCAGATTCGCGGTCGGCGCCTCAAGGGCAAGGAACGCGATGCGGCCATCGACGCGGAGGTGCGCCCGCTCGAGCAAACGCGCGAGGAGAAGCGAAGAGATTGGCTGCAGGCGCTCGCGAAGGCGGTTCCCCGCCCGGAGCTCGCTCTCGGCAAGCGCATCGACTGCACGCACGAGGAGTATCGCGACCATGCGCACACATTCCGTGAGCGTGCGGGCTCCGGAGATCGAGACACGGTTGACTTCCTCGCGGCGTTCGCGAGCGACGCCTGTCTCGACAAGTACGGCCGAACCGAGGCAACGCCGTTCTGCTTCATCACTGGGTCGGGTCACCAGTATTTTCTTGATACCGTTCGCCAGCTAACGGAGCACGCGACGTCCGAACGCGTACACCAGGCGCTCTTTGAGCCGTGGGCCTACCGCGACGAAACGCTGTCGTTGCGGTGGGACCCGATCGAGGATCGCCGCTACGCGCTGATGGATCGGGACCCGACCGCCTCCGACAACACGAGTCGGACCGTGTGGATGGCAAACCTCCTCGCCTACCGTGCCCTCGTGTTGTTCCCATCTGCCCCATCTGGCGTTCGTTTGGCGACAACGGCCTGGACCGAGATCGATGGCGCCCCGACGTTCACTTGGCCGATCTGGGAGGCTGCGGCCGATCCGGACACGATTCGCTCGCTTCTGTGGCTCCCTGAACTTCGGGCGGGACGTCCAGACCGATCGGCCTTGCAAGCTCGAGGAATCGCGGCCGCGTATCGCGCTCGGCGCATCAAGGTTGGCGAGGGTACCAACTACAAGATCAACTTCAGCCCTGCACGCGGTATCTCGTTCAACGAGCCTACTCGGCCGACTAGTGCTTCGAGGACCGAGATCGACTGTTGAGCGCCTCCCTAAGTGCTCTACCTCGGATATTCGGTGATGTATTCACGCTGCCTCCGGGAGGGCTTCGCCGGACCTGAGGTCGAGGCGTCGAAGCAGGGCGATGAGGTCGGCCCGGGTGAACTTCCACTCGAACGG
>JAJYXX010000372.1 GCA_021801545.1 Chloroflexota bacterium
CCTCCTCGAGCTGCATCGGGTAGCCGGTCCACGGCTCGAGGGCCACGTGGTGGTGGCCACGCCAGCCGCCGTAGACCTGCCAGAGCCAGGCGTGCGGGAAGACCTCCCGCGGAAAGACGATCGCCACCCCGCGGCGGGAGATCTCGTCGGTCAGCGCCAGCCAGCCGTCGGACAGGTCGGTTGCCCAGTGCCCGCCGAACACCGCGTCGGTGCGGTCGCGGACCCGGCGCGCGTCCCGTCGGCCGCCGGGAGCGGTCGGGTCCGGCAGGTCGGGCCAGCGGTAGATCTCCCCGGCGACGCCGATCGACGGGTCCGAGGCGACCCCGACGAGCATCGTCGAGGCGGGATGATCGATCCGGTGGGCCGGGGTCACCGCGAAGGCCGGGTGGATGCCCCACAGGAACGGCAGGGGGCGGACGTCGAGGTTCACGATCCGGTAGCGGGCGCGCAGGACCGGCTCGTCGCCCCGCACGGAGAGCCGGCGCTCGAACCGGGCGGGCGAGATCGTCCCGAAGGCGCGGCAGGCCACGATCGCCTCATCGGCGTCGGTGGCGGTCTCCACCGTCCAGGGGACCGACCAGAGCTCGCCCATGTACGGCAACAGCTCACCCCGGAGCAGCGCCCGGTCGCCGGTCGGGAAGATCTCGTCCCAACCGCCGGACCACCAGTCGTCGAAGTGCGCGCCGTACGGAGCACGCCGGGGCGGTGTCCGCTCGTTGTGCCAGAGGAGATCGCGGTCGGCGGCCTTGTCGGCCAGCTCGTGGACCTTCGCCCCGAGTTCGGGCAACACCGTGACCCGGAGCGCCGCGTTCTCGAGGACGACCGCCTCGAGGTCGCCGAGGCGCCATCCCCGGACGAGCCGGGCCGTCATGCCAGGCGAACCTCGACGCCGGCCGCCCGGATCTCGGCGATCCGCTCGGGGTCCGCGTCCGTATCCGTGATCAGCAGGTCGACCTGGGCGAGGGCCACGATCGGGGTGAACCCCTGCCGGCCGAGCTTCGAGGAGTCGGCGACGACAACGACGCGGCGGGCTCGGGCGGCCATCGTGGCGCCCACCTCGGCGACGAGCATGTGCGGGGTTGTCAGGCCCGTCTCGAGCGTCAGCCCGTCGCAGCCGAGGAAGACGACGTCGGCCGAGAGGTCGCGCAGGCCGGCGACCGTCCGGGGGCCCACGAGCGCCTGGTAGTCGGGCAGGTAGAGCCCGCCCAGGCAGATCAGATGCGGCGACTCCCAGTCGCCGATCTCCTCCAGGACGGGGATCGAATGGGTGACCGCGGTGATCGCGTTCGCTCGTCGCAACGGCCCCGGGATGTGGGCCGCGACCTGGACGACGGTCGTCCCGGAGTCGAAGAAGACGACGTCGCCGACGGCGACGAGCGCGGCGGCGACCGCCCCGATCCGGACCTTCTGCTCGCGCCGTTCCCGGGCCTTCGTGGCATAGATGCCGTGCGTCCGGACACCGGCGCGGCCGACGGCTCCGCCGTGGACCCGCCGCAGCCGACCGGCGTTCTCGAGGATCATCAGGTCGCGCCGGATCGAGGCCTCGGTCACCCCGAAGCGGGCGGTCAGCTCGGCGACCGAGACGCGCTGGAGTTCCTCCACCAAACCGGCGATCTGCTCCCGCCGTTCACGGGCCGTCGTCATCGCCACCCTCCCTCGTCATCGCCACCCTCCCGTGGTTGTCATGAGCCCCTCCCGTCACGTCCGCTGCCGGTCACTTGCCCATCCCCATCGTCAGGCCGGCGATCAGGTAGCGCTGGAAGATCAGGTAGACGATGACCGCCGGCAGGGCGCTGACGAGCGACCCGGCCATGAGCACCGGCACGTCGATGATGTGCGAGCTCTGGAGCGTCGCGAGACCGACCGTGATCGTGCGAACGTCCGGCACCTGGAGGAAGAGTAGGCCGATCAGCAGGTCGTCCCAGATCTGGATGAACTGGAGCACGGCCACGGTGACCAGGGCCGGGGTCGCAAGGGGCACCATGACCCGGGCGAACGTCTGGGCGTATGAGGCACCATCGATCAACGACGCCTCGACGAGCTCCGTCGGCACGCCGCGGAAGTAGGTCGTCATCAAGAAGGTCGCGAACGGAGCACCGAGGGCCGCATAGACGAGCACAGCTCCGGGGTACTTGTTGATCAGGCCGAGTTGGGCGACGTTCACGAACTCCGGGATGATGATCGACTGGAGCGGGACCATCATTCCACCGATGATCGCGAGCAGGATGACCGTCCGGCCGGGAAACCGCAGCTTGGCGAACGCATAGCCGCCCATCGTGCTCACCGCGAGGATGATGAAGACCGCGGCCAGGGTGACGACGGTCGAGTTCACGAGCTGCTGAACGACCGGGATCGCCCGCAGGAGACCGGCCCAGCTGTCGAGCGAGAAGCCCGACCCGGTCAGGTACTGGTCGTACGAGCGGAATGACATCAGCCCCATGAAGAGGAACGGGAACAGCATGACGACCGCGACCAGGCACAGGATCCCGAACATCGCTCCACGCGTGACGCGCCGACGGAGCCTGTACATCACGCCTCCTAGTCCTCGCGGCTTCGCAGGAGCCGGCGCTGGACGAGGCTGATGGCGAAGACGATCGCGAACAGCACCGCGCCGATCGCCGCAGCGTAGCCGAAGACGCCCTGGGCGAAGGCCTTTTGGTAGACGAAGAACTCGAGCGTGGTCGTGCCGTACCCGGGGCCGCCGCTGGTCATGACGAAGATCAGGCTGAACAGGGCCGTGAAGCCCGTGATCACGGTCAGGATGAACGCGAACTGGATGAACCGCATGAGCAGCGGGATCGTGATGTAGCGAAATACCGCCCACGATCCCGCGCCGTCCACGCGCGCGGCCTCGTAGAAGTCCCGGTCGAGGGTGGCCATGCCGGTGATGAAGATGATCGTGTTCGTACCGAAGACCGACCAGATGAATGTGATGGCGACGGCCAGCATCGCGGTGTATTCGTTGGTCAGCATGTCCGTGCGGATCGCGCCGAGGCCGAGAATCCGAAGGACCGTATTGAGGATTCCTTCGGCAGCGAAGACCCTGAGGGCGACCATCCCGATGACCACCCACGAGATCGCCGTTGGCAGGAAGTAGACCGAACGGAAGAACCGCCAGCCGGGCACGTGCTGGTGAAGCAGGAAGGCGACGACCAGGGGGATGAGGATCGCGAACGGGATCGACGCGAGGAGGAACGCGTTGTTGAGCAGCACCCGCCAGAAAACCGGATCACTGAACAGCTGGCGGTAGTTGTCCAGACCCACCCAGCTGGCCGTGATCCCGTCCCAGGTGGTCAGGCTGTAGTAGAACGTCTGGAGGATCGGCAGGAAGAGGAACGCCCCGGTGAGCAGGATCACCGGCAGGCTGAACAGGATCCCGGCCCGCCGCTCGGCCGCCTTCAGCGGACCTGCGCGGCCGCCGGTGTCCCGCCTGCCACGGACCGCCCGGCCGATGGCCGCCGCTGCTGTCAACGTCGCGTCCGCCCTGTCGATGACCGGTCCGGGGCCGTCACGGCGGCGACCCCGGACGCGGGCTGGCGACTTTGCTGGCTACTTGTACGTGTCGCCGCGCCGGTCGGCGGGCAGCTGCATCAGGGTGTCCTGCATGTTCTTCAGCGCATCGTCGACCGACATCGCACCGCCGAACGCCGCGTTGAGGACCTTCGTTCCGGCATCCACGACCTCTGGCTGGATGACGTTGTCGATCATCGGATAGCGCGTAAAGCCCTTCGTCGCCGCGTAGGCCAGCAAATCCTGCGCCATCCGGCTATCGGTCGAGAAGCCCTCCTTGGCAGGAATCAGGCCTGAGTCCGCGATGACCTTCTGCGCCTCGTCTGAGGCCATGTACGCGAGGAACGCCGCCGCCTGGGCCTTGTGCTGCGAGTAGGTGGTCAGGGAGAACCCGTCGCCCGAGTACTCGACGACCCCCTTGAGCGGCTGATCCACGAACGGCGGCAGGAAGACCCCGACGTTGTCGCCCATCCTCTTCTGGAAGTCGGCGATCTGCCAGGTGCCCTCCAAGGTCATGGCGGCCTTGCCGGCCACGAACTGGTTGATCGAGTCGCTGTTCGTGAGGACGTCCTGGTTCGTGTAGCCCTGCGTGAACAGCGACACCCACTTCGAGATCTGCGACTTGATCGCGGGGTCGGTCCACGGGATCTCCCCCGCGTAGAGCTTCTTCCAGTCGGCGGGCGAGAGGTACATCATCAGGTAGCTGAGGTCATAGTACGGATAGAAGCCGCCGCCGAGGGCCTGGCCGCCGGTCCCGTACACGAAGGGAGTGACCCCGGCGGCCTTCAGCTTCTGGCAGGTGGCGAACAGCTCGTCCCAGGTGGTCGGGAACGAGTTCGGATTGAGGCCGGCCTTCCGGAACAGCTCCTTGTTGTAGAAGCCGTTGTAGAACTGGACCTCGAGCGGGACGACGAGGACGCCATCGTCCGGATTGAAGTTGAGCGAGCTGTAGTCGATGCCCTTGAGCTTCTTGAGCTCATCGAGCGGGACCAGGTCGTTCAGTGGCTGCAGGTAGCTCTTGTACTTCAGGTCGAACAGGCCGGTCCACATCGTCGCCAGGTCCGGGCCGGTCTTCGAGATCGCCGCCGCCTGCAGGAGATCGAAGTAGTTGTCGGCCGGCTGGCTGACGACGTCGATCGTGATCTCCGGGTGGATCGCCTCGAACGCTTTGACCAGGTTCGCGGTCGCGGTCGCGTTCGCCTCGGTCCCGTAGTTGTGCCAGAGGGTCAGTGTCACCGGCGCGGCCGGCGGGGCGCTCGCCGATCCGCCCGGGGCCTCGCTCGCGGCAGGACTCGTGGTCTGGGCGGCACCGCTGCAGGCCTGCACCACGAGCGCACCGAGCATCAGGATCAGAGCGAGTCTCAATCTGCGGTTCAAGGCTCACGACTCCTTTCGAGCAGATCGGGCTGCGGCGCGGCAGTGGCCCGATCCCGCAACGGCGACGGCCGGTAGCGGCCGCCACGACTCCGCCACACCGGCGTATCCTACCGAATGCGAACGCCAAACGCAACATGTTTTATCACTACTAGCACGATAGTCGATGCATCACCGAACGTGCTTCGCACCGTCGTCGGATCGGGATGCGCCTCGGTCGCCCAGCGATACCGCTTGACAATCGAAACATTGTAGATAGCATTGTGCGCATCTTTCCATAACCTATCGGGCACTGCACAGGGTGCCGTATGCACCTGGGCGGGTTCACCCTAACGGAGGCGGTCAGCGTGGCGACGGGCGAGGAAATCCGCTTGGCGCGTCTGTTCGACGGGTCGGGCAACGCGGTGGTCGTGGCCGTCGACCACGGGCTGTACAACGGGCCGCAGCCGGGCTTCAACGACCTGCCCGGGATCACCGGACGCCTGCGCAAGGCCGATGCCATCCTGCTGAGCCCGGGGATGGCCCGCCACGTCGGTGACAGCTTCAAGCACCGCGGTGCCCCGGCGATGATCGTCCGGCTCAACTGGGGCACCCAGTACGCGAGCCAGTGGAACTACCACGAGAGCCGGAGCGTGCCGGTGATCTCCGCCGCCGAGGCCGTCGCGCTCGGGGCGGACATCGTCCTGGTCGGGATGTCGATCAAGACCGGTTCGGAGGCGATCGACGCGGAGAACATCGAGATCGTCGCCCGGGCGGTGGCGGAGAGCAGGCGAACGGGCGTTCCGATCGTCGGTGAGGTCTACCCGGCCGGCCACGAGGACCTCTCGCCCGAGGAGCGCCAGGAGCAGATCGCGGTCGGTTGCCGGGTCGTGGCCGAGCTCGGGGTCCACCTGGTGAAGACGTTCTTCACCGGCCAGCGCTTCGCCGAGATCGTCGCCTCCACCCCGGTCCCGGTGCTCGCCCTCGGCTCCAGGAAGCTGCCCCGCGAACGCGATGCGCTCGAACTCGCTGCGGCGGCGATGCGGGCAGGGGCGCGCGGCGTCGTGTTCGGTCGCAACCTGATCCAGGCCCGCAGCCCGGAACGGTTCCTCGACGCACTCGGCGCCGTCGTCAAGGACGGGGCGAGCGCGGCCGATGCGGCCGCCAGGTACGGCATCGACTAGCGGTCGGCGGCAGGCGATGGCGCTCCTCCTCGGGATCGATGCCGGGACCACGTCGCTGAAGACCGGGGTCTTCGACGATATGGGCGCCCAGCTCGCGGTCGCCGGCGAGGAGTACGCGCTGCACACGCCCGATGCGCTGCGCGCCGAACTCGACCCGGAAGCGTACTGGCGCGCCCTGCGCTCGACGGTCGCCCGGGCCCTCGAGCGGGCCGGTGCACGGCCCGCGGACGTCACCGCCCTCGCCGTGTCGAGCCAGGGCGAAACCGTCATCCCGGTCGGGCGCGATGACTCGGTGAACGGGCCGGCCCTCGTCTGGCTCGACAACCGGGCCGGCGACGAGGCGCTCGAGCTCGCCCGGCGGTTCGATGGTCCGACGGTCTACGCGGCGACCGGGGTGCCCGCCATCGTGCCCACCTGGACCGCCTGCAAGCTGCTCTGGTGGAAGCGCCATGCGCCGGGGCTCTTCCACAGCGCGGCGCGCTTCCTGCTCGTCGAGGATTTCTTGCTCCAGCGCCTGACCGGCCGCTACGTCACCGAGGGCGGCGTCCAGTGCACCTCGCTCCTGTACGACATCCGGGACCACCGCTGGTGGCAGCCGATGCTCGACTACCTGGAGCTGACGCCCGACCGCCTCCCCGAGCTTGCGACGCCGGGCGCGGTCGTCGGCACGCTCCGGGCCGAGGCGACAACAGCGCTCGGCCTGCCGCGCAGCGTCGCGGTCGTGGCCGGGGGGATGGACCAGGGAGCCGGGGCGGTCGGCGTCGGCAACATCAGGCCGGGGATCGTCTCGGAGAGCACGGGCGGCGCCCTCACCCTCCAGGCGTCGGTCGATCGACCCGATGGAGATCCGTCCCGCCAGACGCCCGTCTACGTCCACTCCGCTCCCGGCCGCTACCTCTACTGCCCCGTCTGCCCGACCGGCGGGATGGCGCTCACGTGGTTCCGTGACCAGTTCGGCGAGCGCGAGGTGGAGCTCGCCCGGCGCCAGGGGCGAAGCGCCTACGAGCTGCTCACCGATCTCGCCGCGACGGTACCCCCGGCTGCCGAGGGGCTGACGATGCTCCCCCACCTGATGGGCGCCTTCAGCCCCGAGTACGACCCGAACGCCCGGGGCGTCTTCTTCGGCTTCACGCTCCGCCACCAGAAGGCGCACTTCGCCCGAGCGATCCTCGAGGCGGTTGCGTTCATGCTGCGCCGGAACCTCGAGCTGCTCGCCACCGCCGGGGCGAGCACGGCCGAGGTCCACTCGCACGGCGGCGGGGCACGGAGCCGACTCTGGAACCAGATCAAGGCCGATGTCTGCAACCTGCCGGTGGTGACGATGGAGGGCGAGGACGCCGCCATCCGGGGCGACGCGATCCTCGCCGGGGTGGCAACGGGAGCGTTCGCCGACCTCGACGAGGCGTGCGCCGCGATGGTCGTCGCCCGCGAGCGCTTCGCGCCGGATCCCACGACGCGCGAGGCGTACGAGGCCGCCTACGCGCGCTATCGGGCGCTCTTCGAGGCCCTTCGGCCGATCTTCGCGACGGCGGCGCCGGCGGACGGCGGGCAGCAGGCCAGGCAATGACGACAGTGCAACCGAGGAGAGGGCAACGATGACAGTCAGGGCGAAGATCGGCGTTCTGGTCATGGCGCTGCTGGAGGACGACTACAACAAGACCGGGCACATGCGGCCGGCGGCGTCGGCGGCCGCGCAGGAGATCGCGAACCTGCTCGCCGAATCCGGCGAGGTCGTCCACGCCGGGCTCGTCGAGGAGGAGCACCAGGCGGCCGCGGCGGCCCGCCTCTTCAACGCCGAGGATGTCGACATCATCGTGGCAATGGAGCTCGCCTACACGAAGGGCGTCGTGCCGGCGCGCTGCCTGATCGACACGACGGCCCCGGTGCTCGTCTGGAACGCCCAGAAGATCAGCCGGCTCGGCGAGAGCGACGGCTTCGACGTCGTCATGCTCAACTCGGGGATGGCCGGCATACCCGAGCTCACCGCGGTCCTGCTGCGGACGGGCCGCGACTTCTCGATGGTCACCTCCCGCCTCGACGATCCGGAGGGCCACCGCAAGGTGCGCGAGATCATCACCGCGGCGGCGGTCCGCCGGCGCCTGCGCACCGCGCGGGTCGCGCTCGTCGGCCATCCGTTCGAGGGGATGACCGACCTGATGTTCGACGGCCTCTCGCTCCGCCAGGACGTCGGACCGGTCGTCTGGCCGCTCGAGCCGGAGAAGATCGCCGTCCGGTTCGGCGAGATCGCCCAGGCGGAGGTCGACGCGACGGTCGCCGCCGAGCGCGCCCGGTACACCGTCGAGATGGAGCCCGCGCTCTTCGAGCGCTCGGTCCGCCTGGCGCTGGCGATCGAATCGGTCATCAAGGAGCACAGGTTCGACGCGTTCACCGCCTTCGACCAGGTGTGGCTCACCGATCCCCGAGTCGGGATCATCCCGTCGTATGGGACGGGGCGCCTGTGCGAGATCGGGATCCCGGCCGCGCCGGAGGGCGACGTCAACTGCGCCGTCGCCCAGCTCGTCCTCCAGGAGCTCGCCGGCCAGGCGACGACGGTCGAGAACTACGTCATCGACTTCGAGAACAACGCCGTGATGTTCTCCCACGACGGTCACGGCAATCCCGCTCTCGCCACGCCGGGCGAGGTGAAGGTGAAGCACTCGATCTACTACCAGGGTGTCCACGGGTTCGGGGCCGGCTTCGAGTTCGCCTACCGGCCCGGGCCGGTGACGAACCTCGCCCTCGTCACGGTGGGCGAGAACCAGTGGCGGTTCGTCATCTCGGAAGGCGAGTTCCTGCCCTTCCCGCCCCGCCCGATCTCGGCTCCCCAGACGCTCTTCCGCCACGACTCGCTGCCGGTCGACGAGTGGTGCAACGAGTGGTGCCAGGCAGGTGCGCCCCATCACATGGCCGCCGCCCAGGGCCGCTGGACCGACCAGCTCCTCCATCTCGCGCAGATGCTCGGGATCGAAGCGGTCGTCGTCTGACGATGGCCAGCGGGCGCGCCGACACGACAGCCACGAGGGCAGTCACGACCGCTCCGGGAGCGACGGCCGCGCTGCCGACCACGATGCTCGCCGCCGTCCTGTACGGGCGGAGCGACCTACGGCTCGAGGAGCGGCCCCGCCCGACGGCCGGCCCGGGCGAGGTCATCCTGCGGGTTCGCCGCTGCGGCATCTGCGGATCCGACGTGCGCACCTATGCCCGTGGCCCGTCCGCCCGCTACGCGGTGCCGATCGTGCTCGGCCACGAGTTCGTGGGTCACGTCGTCGAGCTGGGGCCGGGCGTCGAGGGTGTCCCGCTCGGGGCACGCGCGACGGCAGCCCCAGCGATCCCCTGTGGAACGTGCGCGGCCTGCCGCCGCGGCGACGACAACCTGTGCGAGAACCTGCTCGACTTCGGGATCAACATCGACGGCGGGCTCGCCGAGTACGTGCGGATCCCGGCCAGGTCGATCGAGACCGGTGCCCTCGTCATCGCCCCGGAGCAGCTCCCCGACCCGGCCGCGATCCTCGGCGAGCCGATCGGCTGCTGCCTGCGGGGCCTCCGACGCGGGGCGGTCCGGGCTGGCTCGACGGTCGTCATCATCGGCGACGGACCGATCGGGCTGACCCATGCCATCCTCGCCCGGGAGATGGGCGCGGCCCGTGTCCTGTGTGTCGGCCACAACCCCGCCCGGCTCGAGGCGATCGCGCGGGCGGGCGCCGAGACGCTCACGGTCGAGGCGACGGCGGCCGACCCTGCCGAGGCGATCCTCGTGGCCCTCGGGCGGCGGGCGGACACCGTCGTCGCGGCGGTCCCCGACCCGCGGGCGATCGAGACCGCCGTCCGGCTCATCCGCGCCGGCGGGTCGGTCGTGGCCTTCGGCGGTCTCGCCGGCGATCCATCGATCACGATCGATGGCAATCGCCTCCACTACGGCGAGTGGACGCTCGTGGGCAGCTTCAACTGCACGACGGCCGAGTTCCGCGAGGCGATCGATCTCGCCGGCCGCCTCGACACCCGCCTGTTCGAGACGACGCTCTACCCGCTCACCAGGATCACCGACGCCTTCGAGGCCGCCCGAACGCGAGCGACGCTCAAGGCGGTCGTCAGCATGGAGCCGCCAGCATGACCGCGCCTCTCTCCCCCGCCCTCGCCCCGTATCAGAGCGCCACGGCCGAGGAGCTCGCCGCTGGCCGTCGTGCCCTCATGGGCGGCGGCGTTGCCGGCCAGGCGGCGTTCATCGTCGACCACGGCGCAGGGGCGGTCGTCGTCGACACCGAGGGTCGCGAGTACATCGACTGCACCTCCCAGGCCTGGTCGCTCGGGATCGGCTATGCACACCCGAAGATCGCCGCCGCCGTGGCCGAGCAGGTCTACCGCTACACGCACATCCGGACCGGCTTCGAGACGATCCCGAAGCTGCTTCTCGCCAGGCGGCTCGCGGCGCTCGCACCGGGCGACCTGAACCGTGTCGCGTTCACCCTCTCGGGCTCCGATGCGATCGAGGGCGCGATGAAGCTCGCGATGCGCAACCGGGCCGGCGCCTCGACGTTCCTCAGCCTCTGGGAGGGCTACCACGGCCGGACGTTCGGCACGATGGCCGTCAGCTGGCCGCACCCGGACAGCATCTTCGGGCGCTGGATGGGTCCGGTCCTGCGCGTCCCGGCCCCGTACCCGTACCGCTGCCCGTTCGGCGAAGGGATGACCGACGAGCAATGCGTCGACGCCTGCGTCGACTTCACCCGCCAGGCGATCCTCCACGCGGTCGACGGCCCGATCGCCGGCCTGATCATGGAACCATTCCAGGGCAACGGCGGGATGATCGAGTTCCCGCCCTCGTATCACCGGAAGATCCGCGAGCTGTGCGACGAGTTCGGGCTGATCCTCATCTGGGACGAGATCCAGACCGGCTTCGGACGGATGGGGGCGATGTTCGCGGCCGACCTGTACGGCGTCGTGCCGGACATCATGGTGATCGGCAAGGGCCTGGGCGGGGGCTTTCCGATCTCCGCGATCCTCGTCTCCGACCGGCTGACGGGCTTCAAGCCCGGCGATCACTCGTTCACCCACGCCCATTTCCCGCCCTCGATGGTGGCCGCCCTGGCCACGCTCGACGTCATGGAGGAGGAGGGGCTGATCGAGAAGTGCCGGGCGATGGGCGAGTACTTCACGAGCCGGCTCCTGGCGATGCAGGAGCACCACCCCCTGATCGGCCAGGTCCGCGGACCGGGTCTGATGATCGCGATCGAGCTCGTCCGTGACCGGGTGACGAAGGAGCCGGCTCGCCGCGAGGCGGCCTGGGTCGTCCACGAGGGGATGAAGCGCGGCGTCATCTTCGGCGAATCGAAATACCTGGGCCTCGGCAACACCGTGAAGATCAAGCCGCCGTTCGTCATCACCGAGGCGCAGGCCGATCGCGTCCTCGCCGTCCTCGACGAGCTGCTCACGGAACTTGAAACGCACGGACTGCCCGGCTGAGGGTATCGTTCGGGGTGCCGTGACCGACACCGAGCGCCGCCTGGCGCTGACCTTCCTCGTCGACTACGACGGCACGATCTGCCTGAGCCAGGTCACCGACGTGCTGATGGAGGTCCACGTCGATCACGATGCCTGGCAGGCGCTCGACGAGCGCTACCTGCGCGGTGAGATCGGCTCACGCGAGGAGCTGACCCAGCTCGTCGCCTGGCTGCCGGCCGAGCGCGAGCCGGTCATGGCGACCGCCGCCGCCCAGCCGCACGACGAGACGTTCGCCGGCTTCGTCGCGCTCGCCCGCCGGGTCGGCGTCGAGATCGAGATCGTCAGCGACGGCTACGGCTTCTACGTCGAGCCGGCGCTCCGGGCGATGGGCGTGACCGGCCTCCCGATCGTCACGGCTCGCACGAGCTGGGACTCCGGCCGGCCGGAGATCACGTTCCCGTTCGGGCACCCCGAGTGCTTCGTGTGCGGAACCTGCAAGCGCGAACGGGTGCGCCATCACCAGGCGCGCGGGCGGCACGTCGTCCTCGTCGGGGACGGCACGAGCGACCGGTTCGCGGCCGCCCATGCCGACACGATCTTCGCCAAGCCGCCCCTCACCGCGTGGTGCGAGGCGGAGGGCTGGGCGCACGAACCGTGGACGACGTTCGATGACGTCTCGGCCTGGCTCCGGCGCGTCGTCGACGAGCCGTCGCGACTCCTGCCGGCGGAGGGGCGCCCGTTCATCTGCGGGCCGGAGGTCTGGGGGCCCGGCCGGTTCCGTCCACCGGGATTCGAAGCGCCGGTCGACAGCACGACGCTGGCCCGGCACGCTGCCGAGGAGGTCGCTGATGCCTGACGAGACAACCTTCACCGTGACGATCGAGCTCAGCCGCGAGCAGGTCGAGCTCGTCATCGCGGCGCTCCGACTCCTCCTCGCCTCGGAGGAGGACGTCGACGAGATCCGCGAGATCAAGGCGCTCCTGGCGAAGCTGCCCGCATTCTCGCCCGGGAGCTGAGGGTCACGCCGGGCGACGAGGATGCGTCCCCTCGCGCCGGGCGACGAGGATGCCGAGGACGATGACGAGGCCGCCCGCAACCTGCTCGGGACGGATCGTCTCGCCCAGGAAGATCGCGGCCAGGATCACCGCGAGGGCGGGCGGCAGGAACTGGAGGTTCGTGATCCGGGTCGGCCCGAGGAGCCTGATCCCCTCGAAGACGACGACGTTGCCGAGCGCGCCGGCAAGGACGGCCGAGTAGGCGATCGCCAGACCGCCGGCCGGCGTGACGAGCGACAGGTCCGCCTGGGCGAGCTGCCAGAGCCCGAGCGGCGCCATCACCGCGGTCCCGGAGAGGATCGTCCAGGCGCTCGTGCGCAGGGGCGAGTGACGGCGCAGGACCGGCGCCCCGAAGCTGACGTAGCAGGCCCAGCAGAGCGCGGCGACGAGCGTCATCAGGTCGCCCGTCAGGTGGTCGGCGAGGCTGAACCCGGAGCCGGCACCGATGACGAGCCCGACGCCGACGAACGAGACGAGGGCACCCGCCGCCTTCGCCCAGCTGAACGTGTCGGACCCGATCGCGACCGCGACGAGCATCGTGAAGATCGGGGTCGCCGCGATGATCAGGGCCGAGTTGCCCGCGGTCGAGTGCGAGAGAGCGGTCGTCCAGAGCACCTGGTAGATGCCGAATCCGACCGCCCCGAGGGCGGCGACCGGCAGGAGGTCGCGTCGCGGCAGGCCAACACTCCCCTCCCGCCAGCGGCAGAAGGCGAGCAGGAGCAGGCCCGCGATCAGGAAGCGGATCGAGGCATATCCGACCGGGGGCAGTTCGCTGAACGCCGCCTTGACGACGACGAAGTTGCCCGCCCAGATCGCCATCACACCCACCGCGGCGAACTCGGCGAGTTGCAGCTGGCGGGCGCTCGCCGCCGGGCACGGCTGGATTCTTCGCCGGCCGACGGGCGCGGCGACGGGCGCGGCGACGGGCGCGGACACCACGACGCCCGCCGGGTGAACGGCGGGCGTCGGGCTGGACAGCGTAGTGGGGCTGGACAGCGTAGTGGGGCTGGACGGCTCGGTCGAAGTCACCGGATCTGCGCCGGCGACCTCCGGCTCAGGCGCCTTCCTGGTCCAGCTCGAGCGCCTCCTCGTCGGACTCCTCGGTCAGCTTCAGCCAGAGGAACAGCCCGGCAAGGACGACGAGCGGGATGATGATCAGCGCCGCGAGCGTGATGCCGAGCGCCACGGCGACCGTCTTGAGAGCATTCATGTCTGCTACCTCCAGCGGAACGCCCGCGCGAGCGTTCGCATCATCTCTTCCCGGACCGCGACTGTCCTGCCCTGCGGCCGGATCGACTCGGCCGGCGACTCAGGCTCCCGGCGCCGAGCCGCCCGGGCCGTCTCCGCCCCGGTATGCCGGACCGGCGGCGATCATCGCCTCGATGTCCTCCCGGGTGAACTCGGCCAGGACGTGCCGGCTGCCGGTCTGGGTGGACATCAGGAGCCGGACGACGTATGCCCCGTCCTGCTCGAAGAAGAAGACGTCGCGGGGCTT
>JAJYXX010000411.1 GCA_021801545.1 Chloroflexota bacterium
TGCCCTCGGCCTGACCACGGCCGGTCTGGCGATCGCCCAGGCCCGGCTTCTGGCCGATGCGGTCAGCGCCGCCTTCCTCACGGGAGCGGGGCTGGCGGCGCTCGGGGGAACGATCGCGCTGCTCGGGCTCGTCCTCGCCGGCCGGGCCGCGGTCTCCTGGGCCCAGGAATCGGCCGCCCATCGGGCTTCGGCAGGGGTGAAATCGAGTCTGCGCCTGGCGCTCCTCCGGCGGGCGGTCGGGATGGGCCCGCGCTGGTCGGCCGGCGCCCGGAGCGGCGAGGTCGTCGCCCTCGCGACGAGCGGCGTGGATGCCCTCGACGGCTACTTCGCCAGGTACCTGCCGCAGCTCGTCCTGGCGACCGTCCTGCCCGTCGTCGTCGTCCTGACGATCCTTGCGGCGGACACGATCGCGGCTCTCACGGTGGCCCTGACGGTGCCCCTGATCGTCGTGTTCATGGTTCTCGTTGGCCTGGCGACGGAGCGCCGCCGGCAACGCCGCTGGCGAGCGCTCGCCCGTCTCTCGCACCACTTCCTCGATGTCGTGGCGGGGCTGCCGACGCTCAAGGTTTTCGGGCGCGCCCGGGCCCAGCTCGGCGCGCTCGAGCGGACGACCGACGACTACCGGCGCGAGAGCCTCGCGGCGCTCCGGGTCGCGTTCCTCTCCGCGTTCGTCCTCGAGCTGTTCGCGACGCTGTCGGTCGCGCTCGTCGCGGTCGGGATCGGCCTCCGGCTCGTGGCCGGGGACCTCGACCTGCGAACCGGGCTCTTCGTCCTCGTCCTGGCCCCGGAGGCGTACCTCCCGCTCCGCCAACTGGGCGCCCAGTTCCACGCCAGCGAAGACGGGCTCGCGGCGGCCGACCGGGCATTCGAGATCATCGAGGCGCCAGCGCCGCCGATGGGCGCCCGGACCGACGTGCCGGACTTGCGCGTCGGCGAACTGCTCGTCGAGGCGGTGACCGTCCGCCAGCCCAAGCGCGAGCTGCTCGCGCCGTACCGTGCCTCGCTCGTCGTGCGCCCCGGCGAGGTCGTGGCGCTCGCCGGACCGAGCGGTGCCGGCAAGACCACACTCCTCCAGGCGATCGCGGGTCTTCTTCGACCCGACGAGGGCCAGGTGTGGGTGGGCGGCGGCGGCCACCGGGTAGCGCTTGACGATCTCGATCCCGCGGCCTGGCGACGCTGCGTCGCCTGGGTACCCCAGGACCCGTACCTGTTCGCGGCGACGGTGGCCGACAACGTCCGGCTCGGTGCGCCGGACGCGCCCGAAGCCGCCGTGCGCGTGGCGCTCGCGGCGGTTGGTCTCGGCGAGCTCGATGTCAGGATGCCCCTCGGCGAGCGCGGGGCGGGCCTCTCGAGCGGCCAGCGTCGGCGGGTCGCGGTCGCCCGGGCGTTCGTCCGGGACGCGCCGCTCGTCCTGCTCGACGAGCCGACGGCCGGGCTCGACGAGGCGAGCGAACGGCTCGTCCTCGCGGCCGTCCAGGACCTTGCCCGGACCGACCGCCGGGCGGTGATCCTCGTCGCCCATCGGCCGGCCGCGCTGGCCGTCGCCGACCGGGTCGTCCGGCTCGACTGGCGCGCGGACGCCGTCGCATGAGGGGGCTGCGGCGCGGCATGGAGGCGCTCATGCGCGTCATCCGGCTGGCCGGCCCGGTCCGGACTCGCCTCGGGCTCGCGGTCCTGGCCGGGGTCGGGGCGGCCGGCGCCGCGGTCGGGCTGACGGCGACCTCGGCCTGGCTGGTCTCCCGGGCCGCCGAGCAACCGCCGGTGCTCTATCTCATGGTCGCAATCGTGGCCGTCCGAGCGTTCGGCGTCGGCCGCGGCGCCCTCCGGTACGCGGAGCGGCTGGCGTCCCACGACGCCGCGTTCCGGATTCTCGCCGAGCTCCGCTCCGACGCCTACCGCCGGCTCGAGCGCCTCGCCCCGGCCGGCCTGACCGAGTACCGGTCCGGCGATCTCCTCGCCCGGCTCGTCGCCGACATCGACGGCCTGGCCGACGTCTGGCTGCGGGCTCTGCTGCCGTACGCGGTCGCCGGGATCGTCGGGGCCGGCGCGGTCCTGCTCGTGGCGCTCCTCGTGCCGGCCGCCGGTGCCGCCCTCGCGCTCACGCTGCTGGTCGTGGCCATCGGCGCACCGCTCGCCGCCGGCCTCGTCGGCCGGCGCGCCGAACGCCGGATCGCTCCAGCCCGCGGCCAGCTGGCGGCCGCCGCGCTCGAGCTGCTCCACGGTGCCTCCGAGCTCATCCTGACGGGCGCGGTCGAGCGCCGGCTCGCGGACCTTGCCCAGTTCGACGGTCGCCTGCGCGAGGCGGAGGCACGCTCGGCTGCCGGCGCCGGCGTGGGGGCGCTGATCAGCGGCCTCGCCGGCGGGGCCGCGGTCTGGTTCGGGCTGGTGTCGGGCATCGTCGCCGTCCGGGACGGGAACCTCGGCGGCGTGGCGCTGGCGATCGTCGTGCTGACCCCGATCGCGGTCCATGAGCTGGTGGCGGGGCTCGCGCCGGCTGCCCAGCAACTCTCCCGGCTGCGCGTCGCCGCGGCCCGGGTCGCCGAGGTGCTCGACCGGCCGGATCCGGTCCACGAGCCGGCGCGACTGGCGGCGCTCCCGGCCGGACCGTACGGTCTCCGCGTCCGGAGGCTGCGGGCCCGCTACCGGCCCGGCGAGCCCGAGGTCCTGCGCGGGGTCGACCTCGACCTCCGGGTGGGCGAACATGCCCTCGTCACCGGCCCGAGCGGCTCGGGCAAGAGCACCTTGGCCGCGGTCCTGCTCCGCTTCCTGGACCCGTCGGGCGGAACGATCGAGCTCGTCGGACCGGACGGGCCGGTCGACCTCACCCGCCTGACCGGCGACGACGTCCGGCGGGTCGTCGGGTTGTGCGCCCAGGACGTCCACGTGTTCGACACGACGATCGCCGAGAACGTCTGGCTGGCCCGCCCGGCGGCGACCGAGGAAGAGCTCCGGGCCGCCCTCCGGGCAGCGCAGCTCGCGGACTGGGTCGAGTCGCTGCCGCGCGGGCTGGAGACGCTCGTCGGCGAGCACGGCGCGCGGCTCTCGGGTGGCCAGCGCCAGCGGCTCGGGCTCGCCCGCGCGCTCCTCGCGGACTGGCCGGTGATCATCTTCGACGAGCCGACCGAACACCTCGACGAGCCGACGGCGGCCGAGCTGACGCGCGACCTGCTCGCCGCTGCCGCTGGCCGGACTGCCATCTTCATCACCCATCGCCCGGAGCTGATGGCGGCCGTGGCGCCGGCCGTGACGGTTGACCTGGGAGGCGCTGCCGCGGGGACGGCGTCGCCCGCCGCGGACGTGGCCGAACGTTCGTGGTCAGCAAACGCTGCCGCTCCGGTTCGGGCGATCGAGGGTGGCATCGTGGCCGCGGATGCTTCGACGAGTGCCTGAGGCCCGGTCGGCGAGGACTCTCGATCTCGATCAGCTCACGGAGCGGCCGCTCGAGGCGGTCTCGGCCATCTCGACGGTCGCCGGCAGGATCACCTCGCTGCCGGCTCCCGGTTCGCCGGTGTCGCGACCGGTGCCGCGTCATTGAGCTGGAACACCCGGACAACCCGCAGGATCTCCGCCATGTTCCGCCCGGTCGTGAGCGGGTAGTAGATCATCGCCCGGATGATCCTCCTCGGGTCGATATGGCCGAGGCGGTTGCGGATGTCGATTGCGGATGTCGAGGATCCGGACGGCGAACGGTTTGGCCAGCTCCGGCCACCCGGCCTGCTCCGGGACCGTCCTGGTCGGATGCTTGCACCCGGCGTCGGAAACCCGACCGGGCTTGCGCACGGTGAAAGCAACCGACACGACGAACGCTCGGACGGTCGAGTTCTTGCACCGGGGTGAAGGTCGGTGCCCGCTGGTCCCGGCGGCAGCCGAGAACTTCCGTCCGGTGTCGGGAAACCGACCGACTCAAGCCCTCGGGGCCGGTCGGTCGGTTCGTTACTTTCACGTCGTGCAAACCAGGGCCAGGTCGGCCGGCAACAGGCTGGCCGGTGCCGTCGATCGGCCCACCGAAGCAGCCCGCTCCGTCGGATGCCTGCGCCCGGTGTCGGGACGAGGCAACTGTGGATGGCCGCGACCCAGCTCGCCTCGCCCGCCACCGCAGCCCGGACGTCGGGCCGCTGACCACCAGCCCGGGCCGCACCAGCGCGGGACGCACCACCTGGGGCCGTCCACAACACCACCTGGGGCCGCTTGACCGTCGCCGAGGTACCGCATACCCTGTCGTTGCGGCGATGGTGTCCGCCGAGACGCAAAGCGTCTGAACTGCCCGGATCGGGCTGATGGCCCCTGGACTGCTGAGCAGCCCGGGGGCTTCGTTGTCTCCGGAAACCGGAGGACGGACGTGGACAACGTCTACCTGATCGCCGCCGCCTGGATGGGGCTGGCCCTCGTCGCGAGCCTCGTGTCGATCCGTCTCGGTGTCTCGGTCGCCCTGATCGAGATCGGCATGGGAGTGATCGGCGGGAACTTCCTGGGCCTTCACACCACCCCCTGGATCGATTTCTTCGCCACGTTCGGGTCAGGCCTCCTGACGTTCCTCGCCGGAGCGGAGATCGACCCCGAGTCGCTCCGCCGCCATGCCCGGGTCTCGTTCACCGTTGGCGTGATCTCGTTCGCCGCCCCGTTCGCCGTCGTCCTCGCCTTCGCTTACCTCGTCGCCGGCTGGAACCCCCAGGCCGCCGAGATCGCCGGGATCGCCCTCTCGACGACCTCGGTCGCGGTCGTCTACGCGGTGATGATCGAGTCCGGTCTGGCCGAACAGGAGCTCGGCAAGACGATCCTCGCCGCCTGCTTCGTCACCGACCTCGGCACGGTGCTCGCGCTCGGCATTCTGTTCGCCGACTTCAGCCCGCTCCTGCTCGTCTTCATCGCCGTCACGGCGTTCGCGCTCTACTTCATGCCCCGCTGGACCCGCTGGTTCGTCGTCCACGTCCCCGGGCGGGTCTCCGAACCGGAGATCAAGTTTCTTTTCTTCGTCCTCTTCGCCCTCGGCGGGCTGGCGAGCCAGGCGAAGAGCGAGGCGGTCCTGCCCGCCTACCTGGTGGGTCTCGCAGTGGCCGGTGTCTTCGTCCGCGACCGCGTCCTCGTCCACCGGATGCGGGCGATCGCGTTCAGCCTGCTGACGCCGTTCTACTTCATCAAGGCCGGTCTCTTCGTCTCCCTGCCGGCCGTGATCACCGGGGCGGGGCTGATCGCCGCCTTCCTCGGGCTCAAGGTGGGTGCCAAGATTGTCGGTGTGTGGCCGACGAGTCGAGCCTTCGGGATGCCGGTCCGCGAGGCGAACTACGCGACGCTGCTGATGTCGACCGGTCTGACGTTCGGGACGATCTCCGCCCTGTTCGGGTTGACGAACGGGCTGATCGACCAGGCCGCCTATACGATCCTGGTGACGACCGTGATCCTCTCGGCAGTCGTGCCGACGCTGATCGCGACGACGTTCTTCGAGCCGCGCGTGACGGCCGAGGTCGAGCTCGAGGAGATCGAGGCGGCGGGCGAGATCGACGCCGGGCCGCTCCCGCAGGTGCACCTTGCCGCGGGTGCCGACGCGCTGGGGGCCGGTCCGCGGGCCGATGCGCGGGGGACCGAGGCCACCGGCCGGCTGTCGCCGGGGTCGGCCCTCACCTCGCGGCCGGCCGATGAGCCGGGGTCGGCATGACGTACCTGGCGATCTCGGTGGGTGCCGTGCTCGGGGCAAACGCTCGCTACCTCGTCGGCGGCTGGGTCGCCGAGCGGATCGGGACCGGGTTTCCGTACGGCACGCTCGTGATCAACGTCAGCGGCTCGTTCCTCATCGGGCTCGTCCTGACCGTGGTAGGCGAGCGAGTCCTTGCCCCGTGGTGGGCCCGCCCGATGCTCGCGATCGGCTTTCTCGGTTCGTACACGACGTTCTCCACGTTCAGCTTCGAGACGCTCGCCCTGGTCGAGTCCGGCGGTTACCTGGCCGCGGCCGCGAACGTCCTGGGGAGCGTCGGCGCGGCACTGCTCGGCGTCTATCTCGGCACCGTCCTCGCCAGGATCCTCTGAAGGAGGCTCACCGATGGAACGCTACAGTCGCGGCCTGCGCGTGCAGGTGTTCTTCGGGGAGACCGACCAGGTCGGCCATACTCCGCGCTACCAGGCGATGCTCGAGTACCTGCGCCGGGAGGGGGCCGCCGGGGCGACCATCGAACGTGGGGTGGCCGGCTTCGGGGTGAACAGCAAGATCCACACCGCGGCGGTCCTGCGGCTCTCGCTCGACCTGCCGATGGTGCTCACCTGGATCGATGCCCCCGGCCGCGTCGAGCGCCTCCTCCCCGGGCTGGCCGAACTGGCCGGTTCGGGGATCGTGACCGTCGAAGAGGTCGGCGTGGCGGCGTACGGCGGCCGGCGCCTGGAGCAGCTGCGGTTCGATCTCCAGGTTCGCGATGTCATGACGACGCCGGTCACCTCGGTCCGCGCGGACGCCACGCTGCGCGAGGCGGTCGAGCTGGTGACCGGCCAGGAGTTCCGGGCGCTGCCGGTCGTGGACGAGGCAGGCCGGCTGGTCGGGATGGTGACGAGCGGCGACTTCGTGGCGCGGGGCGGCCTCGGGGCGAGGCTCGACCTCCTCGCGGTCCTGTCCCGGGCGGCCCAGGGCGAGATCCTCGAGCGGCTCGATCCGGAGCGCCGCGTCCGCGACGTGATGAGCACCGGCGTCGTGACCGTGCGCGGTACGGACTCGGTCGCCACCGCGACCCACCGGATGGCCGAGGAGCGGGTCAAGCGGCTGCCGGTCGTTGACGACGAGGGCCGGCTGATCGGCATCCTGTCGCGCGCGGACGTGCTGCGGGCGGTTGGGGAGACGTTCCCGCGGGCGATCGAGGAGGGGACCGGCCACCCGGGCGCGCGGACGGTCGGTGAGGTGATGCGCCGGGACGGCCCGGTTGTGCGGGCCGATGCGGACCTCGCGACGCTCCTCGACGCCGTCGTCTCGACGCGGCTGAACCGGGCGATCGTCGTCGACGGGAACGATCGAGTGATCGGCGTCGTGAGCGATGCCGACGTCATCCGCTCGGTCGACCCCACGGCCGACAGCGGCGTGCTCGGGACGCTGATGCGGACGGCCGGCCGACCGGCGGCGAGCCGGGTCACGGCAGGCGAGCTCGTTTCGCGCCCGGCTCTCACGGCCGGGCCGGAGATGACGATCGCGGAGGCGTCGCGGCTGATGACCGAGAATCGCCGGAAGCTGATCTGCGTCGTCGATGGGGCGGGACGCCTGCTCGGGATCGCTGATCGGGCCGACCTGCTGCGCGCGGCTGGCGATGCGCTCCGCGACCTCGCGGCCGCCGCTGCCGAGGACGACGATGACTGAGGTCGGGGCGATGAGCGCGCCGACCTGCTGGCCGGGTCTGGCTGCCCGCTCTGCCGGCTGCGGGCCGATGCGTCCCGCCGGTATCTCGACTCGCTGCTCTGGGAGGGTGTCAACGACCCGGGATTCCGCGGCCGTCTCGTTGCCGGTCGCGGTTTCTGCCGGGCCCATGCCCGCGGTGTGCTCGCCGCCGATCGGCAGCAGACGGGCGGCTCGCTCGGGGCGGCGATCCTGCTCTCGACGGCCGTTCGTCAGCGCCTGGGGGAGCTGCGCGGGGTTGCCGCCGAGCGTCGCGGGCGGCGGTCAGCGGCGCGGGCCGCGGCCGCTCGGCCCGCCGACTGCCCGGTCTGCGAGCAGGTCGCCCACGCGCAGCAGGCGGCGATCTCGCGCCTGCTCGCCCGGCTCGACGATCCCCGCTGGCGGTCAACAGTGGCCCACGCCACGTTCTGCCTGGACGATCTGCTCGTCTTGTGGGCCGCCGCCGACCGACGTGTCAGCGCGGGCTGGCCGGAGGTCCTCGAGGCTCAGCTCAGGCAGATCGCCGACCTGGTCGCGCGGCTCGAGGCGTTCGCCCACCACAGCAGCTACGACCGCCGGCACCTGCTGACCGACGAGGAACGGCGCGCGGCCGACGACGCAGCGCTCTTCCTGGGCGGGGACCCGGCCGAAGGAACGCCATGATGACCGACGTGGAACATCCGTCGCTCCCGACCCCGACGAGCGGCGAGCGGTTCTGGAACCAGCTTCGCCGGGCTGTCGCCGCGGCGGTCGTCAGCGGCGAGGACGCGCTCCGGCTGCTCGCCGTGGCCCTCCTTGCCGACGGCCATGCCCTGATCGAAGACGTGCCCGGCACCGGCAAGACGACGCTCGCGCGCGCGTTCGCCCGAGCGCTCGGGCTGACGTTCGCCCGCGTCCAGGGGACCCCGGACCTCCTGCCGGGCGACGTCACCGGGAGCTCGGTCTACGAGGTCGGCGCCTTCCGGTTCGTGCCCGGCCCGATCTTCGCCAACGTCCTGCTCGTCGACGAGGTGAACCGGGCGACGCCGCGGACGCAGTCGGCGCTGCTCGAAGCGATGCAGGAGCACCAGGTTTCCGTCGACGGGGAGACCCACCGGCTGCCGGACCCGTTCCTCGTCCTGACGACGCAGAACCCGATCGAGCTCGAGGGGACGTTCGCCCTGCCGGAGGCGCAGCTCGATCGCTTCCTCGTCCAGGTCGGGATCGGCTACCCGACCGAGGAGGCCGAGCTGCGGATCGCGGCCCTCTACCAGCAGGGACCGGACCCGATCGAGCGGGTGCCGACGGTGATCGGGGCCGACGAGCTCCGCCTGCTCAAGGCAGCCACCCGCGTCATCCCCGTGAGCGAGGACGTCAGCCGCTACATCGTGGGTCTGGTCCGGGCCTCGCGGATGCACCCCGACCTGCGCCTCGGGGCGAGCCCGCGGGCCAGCGTCGCCCTCTATCGCGCCAGCCAGGCGTGGGCGCTCCTGGCCGGCCGGGTGTTCGTCCTGCCCGACGACGTGGCCGCGGTCGCCCCGGCCGTGCTGGCCCACCGGATCCTCCTCGATGTCGATCGGGAACTGCGTGGGGCGACGGCGGAGCGGGTGATCGGCGAGCTGCTCGGGTCCGTGGCGTTGCCGATGCCTGATCTGCCATGACGATCGTCGGGGCGACCGCGGCGCTCCTGCTGATCGCCGGCGCGCTCAGCGGTTCGCCTGGTCTCGTCCTGCTCGGGCTGCTCTCCCTGGCCACGACCGGGCTGTCGGGGCTCTGGAGCCGGCACGGCCTCGATCACGTGCGCTACGAGCGGCACCTCGGTCTCGACCGGGCGGTGTGGGGCGATCTGCTCGAGCTCGACCTCGCGGCCGAGAACGCGAAGCTCCTGCCGCTCGCTTGGCTCGACACGGACGACTACGCGACCGATGGGCTGGTGATCGTCGAGCGCCCGTTCGTCCCGAGCAACCGGCCCGGGCTCGGTGTCCTGGGCAACGTCTGGACGCTTGCCTCGTTCGAGCGCGTCGTCCGCCACTTCCACATCGCTGCAGCGCGGCGCGGGATCTACCGGTTCGAGACCGTCCGGCTCGCGGTCGCCGACCTGTTCGGCCGCGGCGTCGCCTCGGTCGAGCAGAGACAGCCCGCGACCCTGATCGTCCGGCCGCGGAGCGTCCCCGTTCAGAGCACGGGCGGGCACCTCGTGCCGCTCGGCTCGCGGCGGGCACGACAGGGCCTGCTGGAGGATCCGGCCCTGTTCGCCGGTATCCGTCCGTTCCAGCCCGGCGACCCACGCCGGAGGATCCACCAGCGGGCGAGCGCGCGGCTCGGTCGGCCGGTCAGCAAGCGGTTCGAGCCCTCGATCGCGAGGCACGTCCTCGTCGCCCTCGATGTCCAGACCCACCCCGGACCCCACTGGCTGCTCGCCTATGACGACGAGCTCGTCGAGAGCTTGGTCATGGCCGCTGCATCGCTCGTGCGGCGGCTCCTCGCCGATGGTGCCGCATGCGGTCTGGCGGCCAACGGCTGGACGTACAGCCTGGCCCGAACGGGGTTCGTGGCCCCACGCACCGGCGGTGACCAGCTCACGCGAATCGCCGACCTCCTCGGCCGGCTGAGCTCGACCGCCTCGGTGCCGTTCATGCGCCTGCTCGCGGGTCTGCCCAGCCGCCTCCCGAGCGGGTGCCTGGTGGTCACCCTGAGCAGCCGGGACCCGGCGACGTTCGCGCCCGCGGTCCGCCGGCTCCGCTCGAGTGGGTTCGAGGTCCGCCACATCGCGCTCGGCCCGGATGGAGCCGCCTGGGTCGCCCGGGCGCGCCGGCTCGGGATCGACGCGACGCTCGGACGGCTCGAGCCCGACTGGCGAACAAGCGATGCGCTCACGCTTGCCGGCTGAGCTGGCGGACCGGCTGCTCTCGGCGCTCCCGGCGATGGCGACAGCGATCGCCGAGGGGGCCTGGCTGGCGGTCGTCTACGCCGCGACGTCGCTGGGGTTGCACGATCCGCTCGAGCTCGGCCTCTGGTCCTTCGCGATCGCTGCCGGAGCGGGACTCCTCGTCGCCCGTCGCGGTCCGCCCGATCGGGTGGCGACGCTCGTGGCCGCGGCGGCGGTGCTCGGCGGGGCGGCCGGGTGGCTCCTCGACGAGCGCGCCCGTTCGCTCCTCGGGCAGGGTGCGGCCGGGGTCGCGCTGGCGACCCATCCCGCCGGCTGGCTGCTCGGGGTCGCCGTCTGGCGCGGCGCGCGCCACCCCGACCCGGCGAGCGACGACCTGGTGGTCGGGTCGCTCCTGAGGTGGGGGATCGCCGGCCTGGCGCTGCCGTGGCTCGTCGGCTGGAACCTCGGCGCCAGTCGCGCGTCGTTCGCCGCGGAGGCGCTGCCGGCGACGCTAGCCTTCGTGGCCGCCGGCCTCGTCGCGGTCGGGCTCACCAGGCTCGACGCGCTCGGTCGGGCGACCGAGCTCAACTGGCGCCGCAATCGCGCCTGGCTGGCGCTCCTCATTGGCGCCGTCGCGCTCGTCGTCGTGATCGGCCTGCCGTCGGCGCTCCTCCTCGGCGCCTCGAGCGAGGTCCTGGTCCGCGTGCTGCTCGGGCCGCTCGTCGGCGCCGGCGAGGCCGGGCTCGGCGAGATCGCGGCCGGGCTCGGCGGACCCGGCATACCCACGAACCCACCGGTCATGCCCCCGGGCCAGACGCCCGGGCCAGCGGGGCCGATCGGTCCGGTCGTCCCCTCGTGGGTCGGGCCTGCCCTCTCGCTCGCACTCCTCGTGCTCGCCACGAGCGCGGTCGTTCTCGCCCGGCGACGCCTCGGGCACGTGCGCCCGACGGTGCCGCCGCCGTTGCGGCTGCCGCGCTTCGAGGAGCGGCGCTTCCTGCGGCCGGCGGCCGCGATCCGGCTGCCGAGCCTGCACCTGCCTCGTCTGCGGCTCGGCGGTGCGTCCCGGCCTTCCAGCGCGAGCGAGGCATACCTGCGCCTGATCGCCGAGCTCGACGCCCCCGGCCTGGTTCGCGTCCCGACCGAGACGCCGGCTGCCCACGCCCGGCGTCTCCGGACGAACGGCGCCGGTGCGCTCGTCCTCGACCTGCTGGCGGCAGACTTCGAACTCGAGCACTACGGTGGGGTTCGCCTCTCCCCGGCCGAGGTCCGGCGGGCGATCTCCCGCTCGCTCCGGTTACGCCGCCTGCTCCGAGCGGTCCGCTCGTTCCGGGCGGCGGAGCAGGGCGCCGGACGGGGGTGAGCGATGGCCGTCGAGACGGAGGGTGCGCCGAGCGTGACCGGTGAGCCGACGAGCGCAGTCTCGCCCCCGGCGGGCTGCGTCGTCTGCGCGTTCGTCGGTTCCTCGCTGGAGCGGCGGATGTTCTTCCTCTTCGCGGAGGGGCTCGGCGAATCGTGGTTCGTCGACGAGATGGGCCGCGGCGGGTTCTGCCTCCGCCACGCCCGTCACGTGGGGCGTGAGGGCGGATCGCGTCTGACCGGTGCCTACCGCCACGTCGTGGCCGGCTGGCGCGGCCGGCTCGGGCGGGACGAGGCGGCACGCGAGCCCTTGCCGGCGCTCGGCTGCCCGCTGTGCGAGACCGAGACATGGGCCGAAGGACATGCGCTCTGGCTGCTCGCCGGGCCAGACCACAGCCGGGCCGCCGCGGCGCTCGGTGCCGTCGAGCCGCTCTGCCTCGCCCATCTCGACCGGCTCCTCGACCTCGAGGGCCGCCGGCAGGTGCCGGAGATCCGGGCCCGGCTCGTCGCGTTGCTCGAGCGGGCGACGACGGCCCGCCTCGGGCTCGAGGAGCAGCTGACGCTGCTGATCGGGCCGGACCCGGACCAGGCGATCCGCACGGCGGGGCTGGGTGGCCTTGCGGCGCCACCGGATACTCCGTCGACCTCCTGGTCGGATGGCCTCCTCTCCGTCGAAGGGTTTCTGGCCGAGCTCGAGATCGGTCGCTGTCCGGCCTGCACGGGATCGGCCGCCCTCGTTCGCCGGCTTCTCGGCTGGCTCGCCGGCCCGGACCTGCGCGCCGAGGACCGCCGCGAGCTCGAGCACCTGTGCGCCGGCCATCTCCGCGATGGGCTCGCGATCGCCCCGCTGGCCGCCGAGCGTGCCCTGGCAGCGACGCTCGGGCGGTGGGTCGGGCTCGTCGAGCGGCTGCCGACGGCGGCGCAACTCCCCCCGCCGACGCTCGCGGAGCGGGCCCGCCGATTCGGCCAGCACGACCGCGAGGAGCGCGCCCGGCGCCCGGAGCGACCCGGCCCGCTGGCTGCAGCCGGCGCTGCCGTCGGTTATGTCGCCTGGCCGGGGGCGATCATCGAGGAGCTGGTGGCCCGGGCCCGTGCCCAACGGACGCACCCCTGCGTCGCCTGCAACGTCATGATCGGCGCCTCTGGGCGCACGCTCGACCTCGCCGACGCGCTCCTGGTAGCTGAGCCCGCCGCGGCGCGCTACCGCGCGAGTCCCGGCTTCTGCCTCGGGCACGCGGCGCGCGCGGTCGCGGTACTCGGAACGCAGGCACGCTTCACGGTGCACGCCACCGCGCGGGCGCGGATCGCGCGCCAGCTCTGGGAGCTCGACGAAGGCCTGCGCAAGTCGTCGTGGTCGATCCGCTACGAACCGCGGGGCCCGGAGACGCGCGCCTGGATCGACGCGCTCGTGCTCGTGCTCGGTGAGCAGGTGCGATCGACCGACCTGCTCACGCCCGAGCCGCGGGGACGGGTACCCGCCGCATGAGCGGGGCCAGCTCGGGCGGGCCAGGCGCCGGCCAGACGGGCACCGGCGGGCGGACCGTCCTGGTCGAGGTGGAGCAGTCGCTCGGCCCCGGGCTGGACTTCGAACGGGACGCCCATGGCCAGCTGGTCGCCCGTCGGGCCCGAGCCGGCGGCCCCTGGTTCGGGCTTGACCGGGCAGCCCTCGCCGAGTCGGACGACGGGACCGGTCGCGCGGTCCCGGTCCTCGTCGCCGTCCCGGTCTCGACCCATGTCGGGGCCCGGATCGAAGCGTCGCTCGTCGGGGGCTGGCGGGAGGTCGCCCGGGCGACGCTCGTGGCCGCGGTCGAGGGGGTCAGCCTGCCGCTGCGGCCGCTCATCGGCGCCGTGGCTCGGGTTGGGCCGACGGCGGTCTGGATCGACGGGGACGAGGCAGAGCGGATCGCTCGAGCCGCCCAGCTGCACTACCGGGAACGACGCAGTCATGCCCGGATCGTCGGCGGGCGGGCGTGGGATGCCCCGCCGGGGACGCCTATCGAGCTCGCCCGCTTCACCACGCCCCACTCCGCCGCCGAGTACCGCCTCTCCCGCCTGCCGCCACGCTACCTGCGTGGGCTCCGCGACCTGCTCGATGACGACGAGCGCCTCCTTTACACGATCGAGCGGCCGGCGCTGCTCGAGGCCGGCCTGATCCAGCGGATCCGAGGACTCGACCGCCGAGCGGCCCTCCTGGCGCTCACCGATCGCCAGCTACTCTGGGTCGTCGACCATGCCCAGCCCGACCAGTTCCTGTCCGACTGGGGTGTCGACGTGGAGCTGATCCCCGTCGAGCGGTTGTTCGGCACGGCCGCGGTCGAGGCCGACGAGCAGATGGAGGCGCGGTTCCCGACGCCTGCCGGTGAGCGCCGCTACCGGCTCCCGGTCGAGCTGCGTCCGGAGGTCGAGGTCCTGCGCGAACTGGCCATCCG
>JAJYXX010000163.1 GCA_021801545.1 Chloroflexota bacterium
TGCCGATCACGAGGTCGGCGCCGGCGTCGATCGCCGCCCGCCCGAGGGCTCGTTGGAGCGCCGTCGTCCTGGCCGTGTACTCGACCCCCCAGTGCGGGTAGACGACGACGACCTCGGCGCCCGCCTCGCGCGCGGCCGCAACGTCCCGACGGACCGCCGCCACCGACATCGGGGCGCTCCCGACACGCCCGGCGCCCGCGGCATACGACGGGGCGATCGTGTCGTAGCCGAGGAACGCGACCCGGACGCCACCGGTCGCGCCGCCGACCCCGCCGCCAGCCGCGCCGTCGCCGACCCCGCCGCCAGCCACGAGGATCGCCGGCTTGCGCGCCGCCGCCAGGTTCCGGCCAGCGCCGCTGTGGGCGATCCCGCGCCGATCGAGGTTGGCGATCGTCTGGAGGACGCCGCTCGCCCCCGCATCACGAATGTGGTTGTTGGCGAGCGAGACCCAGTCGAGACCCGCGTTCCGCAGCCCGTCGATCAGCCGCGGATCGGCCGAGAAGACCGTGCCCTGGACGTGGTAACGAAACGCGTCCGGGGCGGGATTCTCGAAGTTCGCCGCGGCGAGGTCGGCCGCCTGCAGCAGATGGCGAACGGCCCCCGGATCACCGGTCCGGCGCGGGCGCGGCAGCTCCCAGCCGAACGACGAACAGCAGGAGCGGCCAGTGATCTCGGCGGTACCCCCGCTGAACGGGAAATCGACGCCGCGGCCGAGGACCTTCACCTGGCGTGCCACTCCCCGGTCGAGCAGGATGTCGCCGCCAGCCACGAGCGTCCAGGTCGACCCCGGGTCGAATGGCAGGCCCTCGGCGGGCAGCCGGGCAGTGAGCGGCCAGTCGGTGAGCGAGCGAACCCGGTCGACGCCGAACAGCCGGCGATCGCCCCAGGCGAGGGCGCGGACGGACGGCCCGACCTGCGCGGCGCGGACGAACGCGAGCCGGTCGCGGTGCGCGGCGAGGTCACGGGCGAGCGTGCCCGCGTCCGCGACCCGGAGCAGCCGCGCCGGGTTGACCGGCGGCGTCGCGCCGAGCGCAGCCAGGATCGCGTCGGCATCCGCGGCGACGAGCTCGAGCGCCTGGTAGCGGCCCGGCCGGCCGGCCAGCACGGCGGCGACATCGGCGGTAACCACGGACGTCTCGGGCGAGCGGAAGTCGACGACCGGGACGATCGGAACGTCCGCCTCGACGGGCGCCTGGTTCGCGGCCGGCGCCTGGCTTCCGACGGGCGCCGGGCTGGAGGCTGGCGGGTCGGGGGACGGCGAGACGGCGGGACCGAGCGACGACACCGGCACCGACGACGAGGCCGACGACGAGGCCGACGAGGGAACCGGCGAGCCGGGCGCGGAGGCGAGCGCCTGGCCGGGAGCCTTCGCCGTCTCGCAGCCGATGGCGACGACGGCGAGGAGCGCGATCAGGCTCAGCAGGCGACGCACGGGCGGCATTGTGCCACGGAGATGAGAAGGCCCCGCCTGGGCGGGCAGGCGGGGCTCGGGAAAAACAGGCGATGGCGGACCCGACCGGATTCGAACCGGCGATCTCCAGCGTGACAGGCTGGCATGTTGGGCCGCTACACCACGGGTCCGTACGGCGAACGGCAGGATAGCAGCTGCGAGCCGGCTTGTCCGACGTGGAAGGGGCCAAACCTGCCGGCTCGGTATACTCGGAGGCCATGCTCCCCATCGACCTCCGCTCCGACACCGTCACGAAGCCCAGCCCGGAGATGCGCCGGGCGATGGCCGAGGCCGAGGTCGGCGACGACGTCTTCGGCGACGATCCGACCGTCAATGCCCTCGAGGAACGCGCCGCCGAGCTGCTCGGCAAGGAGGCCGGCCTCTTCGTCGCCTCGGGGACGATGGGCAACCTCGTCTCCCAGATGGCCCACCTTGCCCGCGGCCAGGAGATCATCGCCGGCCGCCAGAACCACCTCGTGATCGATGAGGCGGCCGGCCACGCGGTGGTCGTCGGGGCAAGCGTCCGGTCGCTGGCCGAGAAGCCGGACGGCACGGTGGACCTCGCGGAGGTCGCCGACGCCTTCCGCGATCCCTCCGACCCGCACGAGCCGATCACCGGCCTCGTGGCCATGGAGAACACCCACGCCCACTCGATGGGCCAGCCCGTCAGCGTCGAGTTCACCGCCCGGCTCGCGGCGGTCGCCCACGAGCACGGGGTGCCGCTCCACGTCGACGGGGCGCGCTTCTTCGATGCGGTCGTCGCCCTCGGCGTCCGCCCCGCCGCGCTCGCCGGCCCGGCCGACTCGGTCACGTTCTGCCTCTCGAAGGGGCTCGCCTGTCCGGTCGGCTCGGTCGTCGTCGGCTCGCGCAATTTCATCTGGCGGGCCCGCCGGGCGCGCAAGCTCCTCGGCGGCGGGATGCGCCAGGTGGGGGTCCTCGCGGCCGCGGGCCTGGTCGCCCTCCGCGACGGCCCGGCCGGGATGATCGAACGCCTGGCCGAGGACCACGCGAACGCCCGCCGGCTGGCCGAAGGGCTCGCGGACGTGGCGGGGATCGTCTCGCCGGGCGACATCGCCCAGCCGACCCCAGGTCGACTGGATCCCGGACGCGTCCGCACGAACTTCGTCGTCTTCCGGGTCGAGCGCAATCGAGCGGCCTTCCTCGAGGCACTCGCCACCCGGGGCGTGCTGATGGTCGCCTACCCACACGGCCAGGTACGCGCGGTCACGCACTACGGCATCAGCCCGGCCGACGTGGACGCCACGATCGCCGCGACCCGCGAAGCACTAGCCGAGACGGCCCGCCTCGGCACGGCCGCCGCGACGGTCGGGGCCGCGACGGTCGCGGCCCACTGACGGTGAGCAACACGAACCTCGCCGGGGTCCCCCTGACGCGCCCCAGGCGCGCACCCGATGCGGGCCCCCTCGACGACCGCTTCTACGATCTCGTCGAGGAGCGGCTGCGGCGGATCTTCCGCGACCACCCGGACAGCGCAACGTTCGCCGGCATCCACACCGAGGATCACCGGCTGGCTGACGGCAGCCGGGACGCGGTCGAGCAGGAGATCGCCGACGAACGCGCCCACCTGGCGGCGATCGAGGCGCTCGACCCGGCCGCCCTCTCGGCCGAGGTGCGCATCGAGCGCGAGCTCGAGCTCCACAACCTCCGCCGGTCGCTCTTCGACCTCGAGGTCCACCGCGTCTGGGAGCGCCGCTCGACCGCCCTCGACACCCTCGGCGATGCGCTCTTCGCGGTCCTCGCCCGCGACTTCGCCCCGCTCACCGAGCGGCTCGGCTCGCTCGCCTCCCGGATGGAGGCCGTGCCCGCGTTCCTCGACCAGCACCGCAGCCGGGCGATCCGGCCCCAGGTCCGGCTCTGGCAGACCCTCGAGCTCGAGTCGGCGCGCGAACTGCCGGCCTTCTTCGACGAGATCGCGGCGGCCGGCCGGGGCGTCGTCGGTGAGGCGGACCAACGGCGGCTCGAGCGTGCCGCGGCCGGCGCCTCGAGCGCGGTGGAGGAGTACGCGGGCTGGCTGCGCGCGACGCTCGACCACGCCGTCGACGAGTGGGCGCTCGGCCCGGAGCTGTTCGACGAGCTCGTCGGCCTGCGCGCCTTCGACGGCCTCGACGCCCGCGACATCCTGGCCATCGGCGAGGAGCAGCTGGCGGCGAACAAGGCGGCGCGGGTCGCCACCGCCCGCGAGATCGACCCGACCGTCGACGAGGCGACCGTCGTCGATCGGATCAAGCGCGACCATCCGGCGACGTTCGCCGAGGCACTCGAGGGCTACCGGGACGCGATGCGCCGGGCCCGCCAGCACCTGATCGACCACGAGATCGTGACCGTCCCGCCGGACGAGCGGCTGATCGTCATCGAGACACCGGCCTACCAGCGCCACGTCATCCCCTTCGCGGCCTACTTCGAGCCACCGAAGTTCGACCGCGACCCGACCGGGATCTACGTCGTCACCCCGTCGGTGGGCGACGACCCGAACGCGATGCGCGAGCACAACTGGAGCTCGATCAGCAACACGAGCATCCACGAGGCATACCCGGGCCACCATCTCCAGCTCTCGGTGGCGAACCGCCACCCGTCGCTCACCCGGTTCCTGACCGACGCACCCGAGTTCGTCGAGGGCTGGGGGATGTACAGCGAGCAGCTGATGCGCGAGCACGGGTTCGACGACGCCCCGAACTTCCGGCTGAACATGTACACCGACGCGATCTGGCGCGCCTGCCGGATCGTCCTCGACGTCCGGATGCACCGCGGCGAGCTCTCGGTGGAGGAGGCCGTCCGCTTCCTCGTCCAGCAGACCGGGTTCGAGACCGCGAACGCCCGGGCCGAGGTCCACCGCTACACGTACACCCCCACGTACCAGCTCAGCTACCTCCTCGGCAAGGTGCTCCTGCTGCAGCTGCGGGCCGACGAGCAACGCCGCCGGGGGGCCGCGTTCAGCCTGCGGCGGCTCCACGATGCACTCCTGGCGAACGGGAGCCTGCCGATCAGCTTCCACCGACGGCTGCTCCAGGCGAACGGGCAGCGGGCCGACGAACGGGACACGGACGGACGGCAGGCCGGCGAACGACAGACCCGCGGGCGCCCGGCCTGAGCAGCGTGCAGGTCATCCCCTCGATCGACCTCAAGGAGGGCCGTTCGCGCGTCGTCTTCTGGCCGGGGGTCGCGGCCGGCACCGGGTCCCCGACCGATCGCCCCGAGCGGATCGCCCGGCGCTTCGTCGAGCTCGGGGCGCCGGTCATCCACCTCGTCGACTTCGACGGCGCCCGTGCCGGCATGCCGGTCAACCTCGAGGCGCTTGGCCGGATCGCCTCGACCGTCGCGGTCCCGATCCAGGTCGCCGGCGGCCTCGAAGGGCCCGACAACATCCGGCTCGCCTTCGCCGCCGGGGCGACCCGCGCCGTCCTGGCCATGAGCGTCGTCGAGAACCACACCCTGATCCGCGACTGCCTCGCCGTCGCCGGGGACTGGTTGGCAATCGGCCTCGATCCGCGACCGGGCCGACTGGCCGCCTTCCCCTGGCGCCGGCCCGCCGTCCCGACCCTCGCGGGCCTCGTCGCCGAGCTCGTCGAGCTCGGCGTCCGGCGGTTCGTCCTCGGCCATGGCGGGGGGCGTCCCGACACCGCGCTCCTCGGCTCGCTCGTCCGCTCGTTCGACGCCGACATCCTCATCGCCGGGGGCGTCACCGACCTCGACGGCATCCGACGCCTGCGCGATGCCGGCGTCCATGGCATCGTCCTCGGCGAGCCGCTCCTCTCCGGAGCGATCGACTACCCCGCAGCCCTGGAGGCCGCCGCATGATCCACGCCCGCCGTTCGCTCCTCGTCATCCTCGGCAGTGCCGTCCTCCTCGCCGCCTGCAGCAGCGGGGCGGCGACCCAGGCCCCGTCGGCCGCGACGCCGGAGCCGCCCGGGTCGACCCTCCCGAACGCATCGAGCGCCCCGGCATCGACTGCCTGTCCCACGAACCAGCCCGCTCCGCTGCCGGCCGGCGAGACACGCACCGTGACGGTCGCTACCGGCAAGGGGACGTTCGCGATCAGGGTCGAGGCCGACCTCTCCCCGATCGCAGCCGGCAACTTCGTTGCGCTCGCCTCGTGCGGCTTCTACGACGGGGTCGTCTTCCATCGCGTCGTGCCTGGGTTCGTCATCCAGGGCGGCGACCCGACCGGCACCGGGACCGGCGGTCCCGGCTACACGATCAAGGACGAGCCCGTGACCGCGACGTACGGCCGGGGGACGGTCGCGATGGCCCGGACGAGCGCACCCGACTCGGTCGGCTCACAATTCTTCGTCGTCCTCGACGACAGCGCCCGCCAGGCGCTCGCGGCGTACAACACGTACCAGATCATCGGGACAGTGACCTCCGGGATGGACGTCGTCGACGCGATCGCCGCCGCGGCCGATGTCGAGAACCCCACCCACCCGGTCGTGATGACGAAGGTCACGGTCAGCGACCCGTGAGCGGCCCCGCGAACAGCCCGCAGCCGATCGGCAACCGGCGCCATCCAGGCAGCAGCCACCCGGAGGATCCCCCGATGACCCGTGCCACGATCGCCACCGAGAAGGGCGAGATCCAGGTCGAACTCTTCCCCGAGGACGCCCCGAAGGCGACCGCCAACTTCGTCAAGCTCGCCGGCGAGGGCTTCTTCGACGGCGTCGTCTTCCATCGAATCGTCCCGGGCTTCGTCATCCAGGGCGGAGACGGACAGTACGGGAAGAAGTCGAGCCTCGACGGGTCGCGTGTCGGGACGGGCGGTCCGGGGTACAGGTTCGATGACGAACCATTCACCGGCGACTACGGCCGCGGCGCGGTCGCGATGGCGAACGCCGGCCGGAACACGAACGGCAGCCAGTTCTTCATCTGCCTCGAGGACCTCGCCGGACGCCTGCCGAAGCAGTACACGATCTTCGGCCAGGTGACGGACGGGATGGACGTCGTCGACGAGATTGCAGCCGGCCGGACGGGACCCGGCGACCGGCCGCTCGAGCCGGTCGCCATGACGAGCGTAACGATCCATCCCGACGGGCCGGGCGACGGGCAAGGTTACGACGGGCAAGGTTACGACGGGCAAGGTTAAGGGATTTTTACCGAGAACCCCGCAAAAACCCTTGGCAAGCGGCGCGCGACAGGGTAAAGTATCACTTGCTGCTAGCGCAGCCAGCTGCCCCAGCAACAAGGTCATGGGTAGGTCGGGTCAGGGTAGTCGGTGCAGCCGACGTGATAGATGCCCTTGTGGCGCGGCAGAAGGCATTCGTTTCGACGGATAGCACCTTCACCGGGACAGCAACGGAGCGGTTCCTTCGGGAACCGCTCCGCTCTTTTTCGCGCTAGACTTTTTCGCGCTAGACTTCCGTCGCCCAGTATCACGACGTGCGCGTGCACGATCCGCGCGCCTGTAGCTCAGTGGATAGAGCGTCGGCCTCCGGAGCCGAAGGTCGCAGGTTCGAATCCTGTCGGGCGCGCCACCCCCTGTGTTATCTGCGTGGGAAGTTCCGAGGTCGGGCCGTGCTCAACCCAAGCGTGAGACGCTCCCGCGGATTCCCACCCAGGTACAACAGGGGGGCGCGCCAGTACCCACTCCTGCGCCGGCCGGACGCGCTCGGGCAACGCGAGCGCAAGGCCTAGCGAGTACGCCTCGGGGGTGAGTCGAGCGCCGACGAACTCCGGGCCCGGACGATGATGCGCTCGTAGATCGAGCTCAGCAGCTCCGCCCGTCCGGCTGGGGTCGCCTTGGCCCACGTTTCGGGGAGCGCTCGCAACTTGGCGACGACCTTGTCCGCGGCGATGGGATTGCCGCTCCGTTGGCCGGGGTCGATCTCTGTAGTTTCCTCGCGGAGCACAGCGACCTGGGCGAGGTATGACTGATCGTCGAGCCGACCAGCCGCATGGTCGAGGGCGAGTTCGCGCTTCATCCGCTCGAGGCGGGCCCGGTTGACGTCGACCGGCCTCCTCTCGGGCGACGACAGGGCTCTGACGATACGCGTCACTGTCCCCTCGTCGACCCGGATCCCGGTTACCTTGCCAACGATCCACGGCTCGTACACGTCCGCCGAGTGACTCGCCTTGGACCCCACGCCGGGCACGTGTCATGGCGCGGGTGCATCTTGCGCTGTCGAGGAGGCGTACGCTGCCAGCGATCAAAGTAGCCGGTCAGCCGGACATCAAACTGGCCACACTTCGCCGCGGCGAGCATTTCGACCATCGTGTTTGACCGCCAAACCGTTCGCCCGCTGTACCACCGCGTAGACGATCTTCGTATCGAGGAGGCCATAGCGGTCGACGAAGGATCCATCTGCTCGTGCTGCGACTCGGGACCGTATCGATCGTACTGGCCTTCAGCGGACTCCCGGACCCAGCGGGCCGCGCGCAGGCCACCCAACTCCTCCAGAGACCCAGGTAGCTTCCGCGGCGCGACTGTCCTCATCGATCTCCCTCGGCACTCGCAGAGCTCAGACGACCGTGTCATGGGCGACCTCAACCAAGGACCTGTCGTACCTCTTGTCGGCAGCACCCGGCGACGGCCGATCGGTCCGACCCTTCACCCCGCTCCGTCCGCACCGCCGGGCGCCGGACGAACGGGCCGGAATGGCCCGACCGGTGTCAGGCTGGTCGTGGACCGTCCCGGTCACCGCCCGAGGTCCCGTCACCCGACCGCCGCGGAGCCGTCCGCCACCGGTACACGGCGTCTCGCGCTTGACGGGCAACGATGGCACAGTCTACGGTTTCATATGGAACCATGCACGATGCCACCACGCTGCTGCTGTTCGGGTCGTCCGCCGTCCGGCGCGAGATCCTCGCCGCGTTCTTTGCGAGGCCCGGCGTCGTCGCCCATCCTCGCGAGCTGGCGCGCCGGCTCCGCCGGCCACCCCAGGTCGTCGGGCGCGAGCTCCGGCGCCTCGAGGCAGCCGGAATCCTGACGTCGGAGACGATCGGCCGGGCCCGGCGCTACCGGGTCGACGACGCGTCGCCGATCGCCGCCGAGGTCCGCTCACTCGTCGCCAAGACGATCGGTATCGAGGCGCGCCTCCGGGCGGCGCTCGCTACCGTACCGGGCATGGAAGAGGCGCATCTCTACGGCTCGTACGCCCGTGGGACAGAGCGGCCGACGAGCGATCTCGACGTCCTCGTGGTCGGCGCTGTCGACCGGGCAGCCCTGTCCGAGCGGCTCGTCGAGCTCGAGCAAGACCTGGGGCGCGACATCCACGTCACCGCCTACGAGCGCGCCGAACTCGACGCACTCCGGCGGGCCGGCGATCCCTTCCTCGCCGACGTGTTCGCGAACCCGCGCATCCGGCTCCTGCCCGCCGAGCGAGCCGGCTGATGCGCTTCCGGACGGTCGAGGAGCTCGTCGCGCTCAGCTTGCTCGAACCCAAGCCGCCGGACCCGGCCCGAGTCGGGCGCTGGCTCGAGCGCTCGCGTACCGACCATGCCCTCGCGGCTGACGTCCTCGCCCGGCTCGATCGCGACCGGGCGATGGCCGTCGCGTAGGAGGCGGGCTACCGCGCCTGCGCCGGCCTGCTCGTCCTTGCCGGCTACCTGGTAACGAGCCAACCCGGCCACCACCGCGCGGCGATCGAGGGCGCAGGCGCCCTCCTCGGCGCCACCGCCCGACCGCTTCTTCGCCGGCTCGATGCGGCCCGGCGCTTCCGCAACGAGACCCTCTACGGCGACGCCGCGCCCGCGCCCGAGGGCGAACTGCGCCAGCTCCTCGAGGACGTGGGAACCCTTCTTGACCGGCTCGCGGATGCGCTGCCCCCGCCGGGCCCGGGGTCGGGGTGACGGACCGCGAACGCGTCACCTGCTGGCTTCGCCGCGCCGCGAACGGTCTCGGGCTCTGGGCCATCCTCGTCCAGCACGGCCTGCTGCCGCCGGCCATCGTCGTCGCCGGAACGATTCTCGGCATCATCGGTGTGGTCGCCGCGATGATCGCCGGGAACCTGATGGTCGCCGCGGTCGCGATCACCGCGGCGTCGTTCTCGCTTACCGTCGCGCTCGCGCTGCTGCTCGTCCGTGTCAGTCGCCGGAACGAGGACGTCAGGCAGGCGGATGCGCGGGCCTTTCGCGCGGCCCTCCTCGAGCTCACCAAGGCGTGTCGTTGACGCCGACGCTGCGGGACCCGGTGGAAGGGCTCGACCTCGGCCCACACCTTGGCCCGCACCTTGGCCCGCTCTTTGGCGCCCCGCGATGAGCTCCTCGGGTCCACCACCCGGATTGCATACCCAACCGGCGGCAGACCGCGCACACTGGGGGTATCTCACCCTGCCACCTGGCAGATGGGAGACGAACGGGTCGAGCTGATGCGTGGTTTCCAGCGACTGAGCCTCCGATTCAGGATCGCCGGCGGCGTCCTCGCCGGGCTGGTCGTCCTCTTCTCCTTCTTTGGCTTCCTCGCCCTCCGCACCATCAACCTGATCACCGACGTCGCGCTCGAGGAGCGCCTCCGCCTGGCGCAGATCAGCGCCGATTCTGTCGACGAGCTCCTCGAGCACACCGCCCGGCAGCTCGAGAGGACCGCCGCCTTGGTGGCAGCCGGGGCGAAGGAGGAGGAAGAACGGCAGGTCGCGCGGGTCTACGACCTGCTCGGCGAGTTCGCCCGAATCGTGCGCCTGAGTCCGGAGGGCCGTGTGCTGTGGATCGCCCCACAGCAGACCGGCGATGTCGGCTGGCTGCTCAAGGATGACGCGGCGGTCCGGGCGGCGCTCGGTCGCGCCGAGACGAGCATCGTCGCGCCGGCGCACGGGATTCTGGCGCATGGCCTGATCGCGATCTTGATCACCCCGCTCGATCGCCAGGACCGCTCCGCCGGCTTCCTGGCCGGGGAGCTCCGCGCCTCGTACGCCGACGTCAGCCTCCTCTCGCTCCCACAGGGCGAGGGGTCGATCCGCTCCGAGATCGTCGACGCGGACGGTTACATCATCGTCCAGTCCGGCGAGGGAGGGCCCGCCCGCCTGGATGAACACATTGGCGTCCTCGCCCCGCTGATCGCGAGCGGGCGACCCGGGACGACGATCCACCACGTCGAGAACGGCACGGACCATGTCGTCGCCTACTACCCGCTTCGATTGCGCCCGGGTGGCCTCGTCGTCGAACAGACCGTAGACGCCGCGCTCGTCATCTCCCGGGAGATGCAGCGACCATGCTCGTGTACGGCGTCGCGGCGCTCCTGATCGCCTCGCTGGCCGCCTGGCTCCACGCCCACTCGGTCGTGCGGCCGATCCGGCGCCTCACCGGGGATGCCGCGCGAATGGCCTCCGGCGACCTGGAGAGCCCGATCGCGGTCTCCCGCGACGACGAGATCGGGGAGCTGGCCCGCCGCTTCGACGAGATGCGGGTCAAGCTGAAGGCTTCCCTCGAAGAGGGTGTCCGCTGGGCGGAGGAGCTCGAGCACCGCGTCGACGAGCGGACACGCGAGGTGGAGGACAGGAACCGTGAGCTCAACGCCCTCAACCGGGTCAGGCGCCAGCTCCTGGCCAAGACGATCTCCGCCCAGGAGGAAGAGCGCAAGCGCCTGGCGCGCGAGCTGCACGATGACTCGGCGCAGACGCTGACGGCCGTCCTGATGACGCTCAAGACGGCCGAAGACGCGCTCGCTGCCGCCCCCGAGGGGGCGCGCCGGGCGCTGGGCCGGAGCCGCTCCCAGCTCGAGGTGGCACTGCGCGAGATCCGCAAGGCGATCATGGACCTGCGACCGAGCGCCCTCGACGACCTGGGGCTCGCTGCCGCCGTCCGCTGGTACGCCGACGAGCATCTGCGCCCGCTCGGGATCAAGGTCGCCTTCGAGATCGACGGCGACGAGCAGCGCGCCACGGGTGCCGCGGCGACCGCGATCTTCCGGATTGTCCAGGAGGCGGTCAACAACGTCGCCCGGCACTCCGGCGCCCGGCGGGCCAGGATCGCCCTCGAGTTCGGTCCCTCGGCCGTCCTCACCGTCGTCGAAGACAACGGCGCCGGCTTCGATCCAGAGGGTTTCCGGCAGCCGCAGGAGAGCGGGCGCGGCCTCGGCCTGCTCGGCATGCGCGAGCGCGCCGAGCTCTTCGGTGGCGACGTCGAGATCGAGTCCGGCGCCGGGCAGGGGACGTCCGTCCGCGTCCGGATCCCCTACGCGTAGGAGGGCACGCCGTGGAGAGGATCAGGGTCCTGATCGCCGACGACCACACGCTCGTGCGGGAAGGGCTGCGCGCCCTCCTGGAGGGGCAGGGTGACTTCGAGGTGATCGCCGAGGCCTCGAACGGGCGGGAGGCGGTCGATCGCGCGATCCAGATGCGGCCGGACGTGGTGTTGATGGATATCGGCATGCCCGAGCTCGATGGCCTGGCCGCCACGCGCCGCATCGTGCGCACCAATCCAGCGATCCGCATCCTCGTCCTCACCGTCCACGAAACCGAGGACTACTTCTTCCGCGTCCTGGAAGCCGGTGCCCACGGCTTCCTGGTCAAGGACGTTGCCTCGACCGAGCTGGTGGCGGCCGTCCGAGCCGTCCACCATGGCGGCGTCTACCTTCATCCGCCGATGGCGAAGCGTCTCGTCGAGGAGTACCTGCAGCGGATCGGCAGCGGCGAGGAACGCGCCGCGCACGCCATGCTGACGCCCCGGGAGCGCCAGATCCTGGCGCTGATCGGCGCCGGCCACACCAACCAGGAGATCGCCGAGCAGCTCTCGCTCAGCGTCAACACCGTCCAGGCGCATCGGAGCCACATCATCGACAAGCTCAACCTCCACAGCCGCGCCGACCTGATGCGCTACGCGGTCCGCGTGGGCCTGCTCCGGGACCCAGGCTGACCCGGGGCACGGCGGATCCCCCTTCGCGGTGGCTCCAGGCGCTGATCGGGGCCGGTCCCACCATCACGGAAAGACACTAGCGCGAGGCGTTCATTCTCAGGCGCGTCTGCTCAGTTGGCCCGATGTGCCGGCCGACCAGCAGAGCGGACAATCGCCGGCGTGGACGACGACGAGGTCGAACGGCCGGCGGCGGAACGAGGCGATGACTGCGCGGAGGCGACGCCGGCGCATGCCGTGACGGCGGGATCCCGGTTCGGCCGCCGCCGCTTCCTGCGGGTGCTGGGTTTCGGTGCACTCACTGTCATCCCGCTACCGGTCCTGCCGGAGTTGATTCGCGTCGCCAGCCTGGCCGAGGGCCAGGCCGAGCCAATCGGTGGCCACGGCGAACCGGCACGAACGCGCGACGGACGGATCCGCCAGTGGACGATGATCATCGACCTCCGCTCGTGCGATGGCTGCCAGAGCATCGCCCAGCCGCCGCGCTGCACCGCCGCCTGCATCGAGGGCCACTTCGCGCCCGAGCCGATGGAGTGGATGGAGGTCTACGAGGCCGATCTGCCGGGCAACGGGACACAGTTCGTCCCGACGCCCTGCCAGCAGTGCGAGAATCCGCCCTGCGTCAACGTCTGCCCGGTCGGCGCCACGTTCTCCACGCCCGAAGGGACGGTCCTGATCGACCAGGAGCGCTGCATCGGCTGCCGGATCTGCATGGCTGCATGCCCCTACGATCGGCGTTTTTTCAACTGGGGCGACGCCCCGGTACCGCCGGAGTCGTTGCTCGCCGACTACTCGCCCGAACACCAGGTCCCCCCGAAGAGGGGGACGGTGATGAAGTGCGACCTCTGCCCCGACATGGCCCGCGCCGGGACGCTTCCCTATTGCGCCCAGGGGTGCCCAAACGGAGCCATCTACTACGGCGACCTCGAGGAGGACGTCGCGACGAACGGCAAGGCGGTCGTGTCGGTGTCGCGCTTCCTTATCTGTGAAGGGACCCGCGGTCAAGCACGTGGGTCCGGGCTTGGTAGGCAACTCGGTCGGTCCCAGACACAGCCGTCGCCCCGGAGCCGGGGTCAAGGTGGAGCGCCCGCAGCGGAGGCGAG
>JAJYXX010000079.1 GCA_021801545.1 Chloroflexota bacterium
GCTACACGGCGCTCTACGTGCCGGGTGCCGAAGCGCTCACGCCGCTCGAGTACGGGCGGATCCTCGTCGCGCGCTACCTGCCGGGCTGGCCACTCGTCATCCTCGTCGCGCTCGGTCTCGGCGCGGCAGCCAGGTCGCGCCGCTGGATCCCGCTCATCGGTCTCGCCGGCTTCGGGGCCGGCGTCATCGTCCTCCTGTTCGGCCTGGCGGCTCGCGGCACGTACATCTCGGCGCGCTACTACGAACCGCTTGGCCTCGTCCTCGCCGCGTCCGCCGCGATCGGGGTGGGCCGCCTGGCGAGTCTCCTTACCCGTCGCGGACGGACGACGACACACCGGGTGGGTCGGCTCGGGCCGGTCCTCGCCGTGGCGACGGCCGCCTTCGTCGCGCTCGTCGTCGGCTGGCCGCCCGCGCCGCTTGAACCGCGCATCGAACGGGAGCTCGGCCTCGTGCGGACGGCGAGCGCGAACCTCCCGGTCTACCTGCCGAAGCTCACCGAGCTGGCGGGTGGCCCGGTCGAGAGCCGTCCTGGGACTGGTCCCGCCGGGGCCCCGCTGCCCGATCCCGGCCGGGTCGCGCTCTTCGTCCCGAGCCTGCTTCGGCCGCGGATCGCGGTCGAGACCGGGGCCTCGCTGGCGCGCCTCGGCGACACGTACGCCTCGTTCCTGGCGCGGCCGGCCTGGCCCGGTCTCCATGCCGGGCAGTGGATCTACCACGACCGGGCAGCCGACCGGCCCGACGCTCTCGATCAGGTCCTCGAGGGCGATCCGCCCGTGCTTGGCCGGGCAAGCGCCGAGATCGAGTTCGTCGACGGTACCCGGGGTGTCCGGATCCTGCGCGTCGCCAGACCGTGATCTCCGGTCTCGCTCCCTGCCGCTCCCTGCCGCTGCCTCGCGGATGGTCCGGTCAGGCGCCGGCGGCCGCCAGGCTCTGGTCGAGGATCGAGAGTGCCTGGTCGACCTCGGCGGCGGTCGTGACGAGCGGCGGGATGATCCGCACGACGTTCACGTACGTGCCCGCGGTGAGGACGATCAGGTGGCGCGCCAGTGCCTCGGCCTGAACGCGCTTCGTCACCTCCGAGTTCGGGGTCCGGCCGTCCCCGACGTCCGGCTTGACGAACTCGAGGGCGAGCATCAGCCCCAGGCCGCGCACGTCGCCGATCGTCCGATACTTGGCCGCGATCGTGCGCAGCCCGGCGAGGAACTGCGTGCCGCGCGCGCGGGCGTTGTCGACGAGCCCCTCCTGCTCGATGACGTCGAGCGTCGCGTTCGCCGCCGCGCATGAGACGACGTTCCCGCCGTACGTGCCGCCGTGGGTGCCCGGGGGGAACTTGTCGAGCAGCGAGCGACGAGCGATGATCCCCGACAACGGCAGCCCCGAGGCGATCCCCTTGGCCACGGTCAGGATGTCCGGCTCGACGCCCCAGTGCTCGACCGCGAACAGCCGGCCGGTCCGGCCGAAGCCGGTCTGGACCTCGTCGGCGATGAGCAGGACCCCATGCCGGCGGGTGATCTCGCGCAGGCGCGGCAGGAACGTCGGCGGCGGGACGATGTAGCCGCCCTCGCCCAGGACGGGCTCGATGATGATCGCCGCCACGTGCTCGGGGTAGACGTACTGGTGGAATGTCAGGTCGAGCTGCGCCTCCCAGTCGCAGGTGCACGCCTCGGGCGCGTGTGGCCCGCCCGGGGCCCGGTAGCAGTACGGATACGGCGTGTGGTAGACGGAGCCGGGGAGGGGCTCGAAGTGGCCGCGGTAGACGTCCTTGGCGGTCGTGAGGGCCATCGTCTGGCCGGTCCGACCATGGTAGCCGTAGCGGAAGCCGATGATCACCGGCCGCCCGGTCGCGATCCGGGCGAGCTTCACCGCAGCCTCGACCGCCTCGGCGCCGCTGTTCGAGAGGAACGCGCCCCAGTCGTCGCCGGGCAGGAGGCGGGAGAGGCGCTCGTAGAGCCGCAGGCCGGGCTCGTGGTAGACGATGTTCTGCTGGCCGTGGAGGAGCTTCGCCGCCTGGGCCTGGATGGCGGCCACGACGCGCGGGTGGGCGTGACCGGTATTCGTCACCCCGATCCCGGACGAGTAGTCGAGGTACCGCTCACCCTCGGGCGTGACGAGCCACGAGCCCTCGCCGTGATCGACGACGATGTTCGTGATCCGGCTCCAGACCGGCGGGATGACGGCGCGGTCCGGGAGCGGCGAACCGGGGCCGGAGGCGGCGGCGGAAGCGGATGTCTCGATCATGTCGGCCTCCTCGGGCTGGTGTGGTGGGACGGGCGGTCAGAAGGTGGGCGGGGTGTTGATCCAGATCAGGCGCGTCTCGCCCGGACCGAGCGCCTGGACGCGGTGGGCGAGCGTCGAGGGAAAGGTGAGGGCGTCGCCCGGGTCGAGCTCGTAGTGCTCGTCCTCGCCGAGCCAGACCGCGAGCGCGCCGGCGAGCAGGTACATGAACTCCTCCCCCGGGTGCGCGTAGTAGCCCTCGCTCGATGCGCCCGGCTGGAGGACGAACAGCTGCGACTCGAGTTGCGAGGGCGCGTCGGCGAGCTCTTCGATCCGGATGCCGGTGCCCGCCTCGGTGCTCCGGCGCTCGCCGCAGCGTACGACGCGACCGGCGGCCAGCCCGGGATCCCGCATGAGCTCGGCGACGTTCGTTCCGTAGGCTGCCGTCAGCCGGCGGAGCGTGGCCAGCGAGACGCCGGTGAGCGAGCGCTCGAGCGACGAGACGAACGAGACGGACAGCCCGGTTCGCTCGGCCACCTGGCGGAGCGTCAGTCGGCGCGAGATGCGCAGCTCCCGGAGTCGGTCGGCGAGCTGGACCGAGGCGCCACCCACCGGCTGCGCCGGGCGACTGACCGCCGGTCGCACCGGCTGCGACACCCGACCGGCGATCGGCCGTGCTGCCGGCCGATCGCCGGTATCGAGACGTCGCACACCAGCCGTCGCGCTGCCGGTCGGGGTCTCGAGGAGGCGACGGATCGCGGCCGCGTTCAGGCCCTCGACCCGGCGCCAGCGCCGGATCGCGTGCAGGCGGGCCAGGTCGGCCGGGCCGAAGCGGCGCGCCCCACCTCCGGTCCGCAGCGGCCTGACGAGGCCCTGGCGTTCCCAGAGCCGGATCGCTGAGGGCGAAACGCCGACGACGCTGGCAGCCTCCTCGATCCCGATGAAGCCGATGAGCGTCGCCGTCGGGTCGACCGTGCGACGAGGCGGTGCGGTCCCGGCAGCGGTCACCGGCCTCACCCCGATCGTGAACGGCGCTGGGCGAGGGTCGTGATCCCGACCGAGCCGACGGCCACGACGAAGATCAGCGTGCCGATGACGTTCACCTGGACCGGGATGCCGATCCGGGCCTTGGCGTAGATGAACAGCGGGAACGTCTGGGTCTTGCCGGCGGTGAAGTTCGTGATCACGAAGTCGTCGATCGAGAGACTGAAGGCGAGCAGGGCGGCAGCGATGATGCCGGGCAGGATCAGCGGGAAGGTCACCTTCCAGAACGTCTGCCATTCGTTGGCGAAGAGGTCCATCGCCGCCTCTTCGAGGTGCCTGGGGAACCCGGCCAGACGCGCCCGGACGGTGACGACGACGTAGCTAATGTTGAACATGATGTGGGCGAGCAGGATCGTGAAGAAATTGAGCGGGAAGAAAGGCGGACTCCCGATCGAGACGAACATCGTGAGGAGCGACGCACCGAGGACGATCTCCGGGGTCGCCATCGGCAGGAAGATCAGCGAGTTGGTTGCCCCGCGGCCGCGGAACGAGTAGCGCACGAGGGCCAGGGCCACGAGCGTACCGAGGATCGTGGCGATGATCGTCGAGAGGAAGGCGAGGGCGAGGCTCAGCCAGACCGCGTCGCCGAGCCCGGCGACCCCGAGCGGGTTCAGCCAGTACTTGAGCGTGAAGCCCTGCCAGACGAAGTTGCTCTTGCCGGCCGGGTTGTTGAAGCTGAAGAGGACGATGATCGCCACCGGCAGGAGCAGGTAGATGACCGCCAGCCCCGTGTAGACGAGGAGCAGGTAACGGTCGGTCAGGCGCGCCAGGCGACCGCCGGGCCGACCGCCGGGCCGCCGCGCCGCGACCGTTCCGCCCGCTGGCCCCACCTCAGACCCGCCCCGTCGTCGTCAGCTCTTCGGTGCCCAGGATGCGCGCGTAGACCGCGACCACGATGAGGATCGCGGCCATCAGGGTGAAGCTGAGCGCGGAGGCGACCGGGTAGTCGTTCTGGGTGAGGAACTTGTTCTGAATGACGTTGCCGATCATCCGCGTGTCCGGATTGCCGAGGAACTCGGCGTTCACGTAGTCGCCGATGGCGGGGATGAACGTCAGGAGCGAACCGGCGAAGACGCCCGGCAACGAGAGCGGGAACGTCACCCGGATGAACGATTCGGAGACGAGGAACCAGCCGACAGCACCCCCGATCAGCGCGGCGCCGGCAGCGAGGATCGGCCAGGGCCAGGCGAAGACGATCCCGAGGACCGCCGCCAGACCGCCGGCCACGACGGCGCCCGCGATCCCGCCGCCCGGTCGCCAGGGACCGGCGTACAGATCGCGGGCCGCCTCGACGAGCCGGATGTCCACCTTCTCGACGGCGACATAGATCGGCAGGGTCATGAACGGCAGGAAGTTGTACGTGATCCCGGAGATCACCGCGACCGGCGTCGCCAGGAGCCGGAAGTCCTCGGGCAGGACTCCGAGCTCCTTGATCGGCCCGAGCAGGATGCCGGTGTCGCCGAGGATGATCTTCCAGCTGATCGTGCGCAGCAGGAAGCTCGTGAAGAAGGGCGCGACGACGAGGAAGAGGAGCAGGTTCTTGTAGCGCCCGCCCTTGAACGCGATCGTGTAGGCGAGCGGGTAGGCGATCAGGAACGTCAGGACGGTTGCCGCCCCGGCATACACGATCGAGCGCAGGTACTGGGGCGCGAACTGGTTGATCGTCTCGGTGTAGTTCGTGTAGTTGGCCAGCGAGAACGTGAAGCCCTTCTCGAGCGACCCGCTCCAGAAGCTCGCAATGAACATCTGGAACGCCGGATAGACGTAGAACGCGAGCAGCCACAGGATGCCCGGCGCGAGCAGCGCGTACGGGGCGATCCAGCGGTGGCGCTTGAGGAGCGTGCCCATCCCGGCCCTTGTCGTCTGGGTTGCGTCCGGCTCAGCCGACGCCGAGGACCTTGGCGAACTGCTCGTTGAAGTAGGCTTCGTCCTCCTCGCTCAGCGGGCCGAACACCCGGAGCCGGGCGAGGATGTCGTCGGGCGGGAAGATCAGCTGGTTCTTCGCGATCTCGGGGTCGAGCGCCTTCATCGCCTCCTCGGCCCCTTTGACCGGGCAGATGTAGTTGACGTACGCCTCGACCTCGGCGGCGATCTCCGGCTGGTAGTAGAAGTCGATGAGCAGCTCGGCCGTCCCCTTGTGGGCGGCGCCCTTGGGGATCATCTGGTTGTCGGTCCAGAGCATGCCGCCCTCTGAGCCGACGGCGAACTTCAGGCTCGGCTTGTCGATGTGCGCCTGGATCATGTCGCCCGACCAGGCCATGACGAGGACCGCGTCGCCGGCCTTGAGGTCCTCGACGTACGAGTTCCCCTTCAGATCGCGGACGATCCCGTCCTTTTTCGCCTTCTGAAGCGCGGCGACCGCCTTGTCGGCGTCGGCCCGGGTGGGGTTCGCGGGATCGAGCCCGAGGTAGATCATCGCCAGCCCGATCGTGTCGCGCATCTCGGTCAGGTACTCGGTCTTGCCCTTCCAGCGCGGGTCGGGCGTGAAGAAGACGCTCAGGCTCGTCAGCTCGCCGGTGACCGTCGGGTCGTAGCCGATCCCGGTCATGCCCGACTGCCACGGCGCGTGGTGCTTCATCTCCGGGTCCCAGGCGAGGCCCCTGTAGACGTCCTTGACGTTGGCCGTGAAGTTCGGCATGTTGGCCAGGTTGAACTCCTCGACCCAGCCGAGACGGACGAGCTTGACCGCCATCCAGTCGGTCAGGGTGACGACGTCCCAGCCGGTGTCCTGACCGGCCTCGAGGGGCGGTTTGATCGTGCCGAAGAAGCTCTGGTTGTCCTCGATGACTTCCTGGTAGTTGACCTTCGTGCCGTACTTCGCGGTGAACTTGTCGAGCGTCGGGTGCTTCGTCTGGTCGTTCGCGTCGACGTCGATGTAGTACGTCCAGTTCGCCCAGTTCACTTCGGCCGAGGGCGTGGCTGCGGCCTCGGCGGTCGCCGTGGCCGATGGCTCGGCGCTCGCTGGGGTGGGAGCCGACGATTCGCTGGCGCTCGGCGCCGTCGTGGCGGTGCCGCCCGTGCCGCAGGCCGCGAGGAAGGCCGCGAACCCGGCCATCGTCCCCCCGGCGAGAAGCTGCCGGCGGCTGATCGCCGGCAGGCCCGTTGTCGTTTCCTTGTCGCTCACCGAACTCCTCCTCGCATTGCCCCGCCGACCCGGCGGGATCTGTCCGGACACCCTGTTCCGCTAGAGACCCTGATCTGCCGTCGCCTCCCTGCTCGAGCCCGCCGGCTCGTCGGGCACGATGAAGCTGTGCTCCGGCGACCAGGTCAGCTGGACCTCCTCGCCGGGGGCCCACATCTCGGCCCGCGTTGCGCGCTCCACGTTCTGCTCGTAGACGGTGACGCGCTTGCCGTCGCGGAGCCCCACGACGTACTGGGTACTGACACCGAGGTACGACGCGTCCCGGATGACACCCTGCAGTCGGTTCGCGTGGGCGGGGCTCTCGGCCGTCAGCTCGAGAAGCCGGATCTTCTCCGGCCGGACACCGAGCGAGAGCCGACCCGTCAGCCCCTCGACGAGCGAACGCGGCGCCCGGACCGCCGTGCCGTCCTCGAGGCGGAAGACCGCGTAGCCGTCGGCCGTGCCCTCGGGGCGGGCTGGCAGGAGGTTGCTGACGCCCAGGAAACCGGCCACGAACCGGGTGGCGGGCCGCTCGTACAGCGATTCTGGATCGCCGAGCTGTTCGTACCGCCCACGGTTCATGACGGCGATCCGATTCGACATCGTCATCGCCTCTTCCTGATCGTGGGTCACGTAGACGAACGTGATCCCGACCTCCTCCTGGATCCGCTTCAGCTCGAGCTGCATCTGCTTGCGCAGCTTCAGGTCGAGCGCGCCGAGCGGCTCGTCGAGGAGGAGGACGGCGGGCCGGTTGATCAGGGCGCGGGCGAGCGCCACGCGCTGTGCCTGGCCGCCGGAGATCTGGGTCGGCTTGCGCTCCTCGTAGCCGGGCAGCTCGACGAGCCGAAGCATCTCGCTCACCCGGCTCTTGATCTCGTCGCCCCGGGCGCCCCTGCGGCGCAGGCCGAAGGCGACGTTCTCGAAGATCGTCAGGTGCGGAAAGAGCGCGTAGTTCTGGAAGACGGTGTTCACGTTCCGCCGGTATGGCGGCAGCCAGGTGACATCCTCGCCCTGGAGCTCGATCAGCCCCGAGGTCGGCTCCTCGAACCCGCCGATCATCCGCAACGTCGTCGTCTTGCCGCAGCCGGATGGTCCGAGGAGCGAGAAGAACTCGCCGTGCTCCACCTCGAGATTGATGTGGTCGACCGCCACCACGTCGCCGAAGGTCTTGGTCACGTCGACGAGCCGGACGTCGATATCGGGCACGGCTGGTGCGTACTCCTCGCGGCTGCGGGCCGGCGGTGGCCGGGGACCGGGTGGCCGCCTGGGGACCGGCGCTGTACTGCAACGTTGCGGAGTTGCAGTAGCGTGCCGGGAGGATAGGGCGCGCCGAAAGCGCATGTCAAGGGTGCGGGCTGGATTCGTTCCTCGTACAGAATAGGACGATCATCCTCGAAATCCGCAGCCGGCGAGCCGCGTGTCCGTCTCTCCGCCAGGCTCGGGGCCATGTGCGGCGGGTCCGGAACCGGCCGACGGCGCTCGCAGGCGAACCGGGGTAGGATTCGCGCGACGATCGCCGAGGAAACCCGATCCGCGACGAGCGGACGGGGACGAGCCCTCGCCGACGTCGCGACAACCGAGCCGAGGAGCCAGAGTCGATGATCACCCTCAGCGAAGCCGCCGTCTACGACGCGCTGCGGACCGTCCAGGAACCCGAGCTCGGCGGCGACCTCGTGACGCGCAACATGGTGAAGGACCTGACGATCGCCGACTCGCGGGTCGCCCTCACGATCGAGCTGACGACGCCGGCCTGTCCGCTCAAGGACGAGATCGAGGAGAACGTCCGCCAGGTCCTGCGGCCGCTTGGTGCCGAGACGATCGAGATCAGCTGGGGGGCGATGGTCCGGCGGGCATCTCCCGCCCAGCCCCAGCAGCTCGTGCCGGGCGTCAAGAACATCATCGCCGTCGCCTCGGGCAAGGGCGGGGTGGGCAAGAGCACCGTCAGCGTCAACCTCGCGGTCGCGCTCGCCCAGGCCGGGGCGTCGGTCGGTCTGCTCGACGCCGACATCACCGGGCCGAACATCCCGCTGATGATGGGCGTCGAGGGTCAGCCGGTGGCGAGCCCGAACGGCAAGATCATGCCGCTCGAGCGCTACGGGGTGAAGGTGATCTCGATCCAGTTCTTCGTCCCCGAGGGACAGCCGGTCGTCTGGCGCGGGCCGCTCGTCGGTGGCGCGATCCAGCAGTTCCTGCGCGACGTCGAGTGGGGCGAGCTCGACTACCTCGTCATCGATCTGCCGCCGGGCACCTCGGACGCCCAGCTGACGCTCGCCCAGTCGGTGCCGATCAGCGGAACCGTCCTGGTAACGACCCCCCAGGAGGTCTCGCTCCTCGACGTGACGAAGGCGCTGGCGATGCTCGAGCGGATGAACGTGCCGGTGATCGGCGTCGTCGAGAACATGAGCGGCTTCGTCTGCGCCCACTGCGGCGAGGTAACCGAGATCTTCGGCCGTGGGGGCGGCGAGCGCTTCGCGGCCGAGCATCGGATCGAGTACCTGGGCGGCATCCCGCTCGACGTCACCGTTCGCCAGGGTGGCGACGCCGGCATCCCGGTCGTTGCCCAGCGCGAGCCCGGCCCGGCCGCCCAGGCGCTCACGATGCTCGCCCGGACGGTTGCGGCCCGGATGAGCGTCCGGGCGATGGCCAACCAGCAGCCGGTCCTGTCGATCTCCTGACCGGTCCGTGGGGCAGCGGGCGCCGTTCAGCCGCCGCTGATCACACCCTCGGCTCCGAGCCGGTGGAGCTGCGACTGCGCCGCATCGAGATGCGCCGCGGCGATCCCGAACAGGCGCCGGATCAGGACCCGTGCCCCGGCTGATCCGCTGGCGACCAGGTCGAGGACCTGCCCGGACGGGAACTCGATCACCTCGATCTCGCCGACCGCCCGTCCGGTCGTCAGCGAGGTTGCCTCCTCGCGGAGCGTCGACCAGCCGAGGATCTCACCCGGGCCGAGGGTCTGGACGATGATCGAGTGCTCGCCCCGCGCGGCCCGGAGCACGAGGTGGCCGGACAGGATCGCATACATCGAGCGGGCGGGTCGCCCCTGCTCGAAGAGGACCTCACCGTCGGCCAGCCGGCGTCGTCGGGCGCTGGCGGCGAGCGGCGCGAGCTCGTCGGGCGCCAGGCCCCGGAAGAGCTCGAGCTGGGCGAGGTCGTCGCCCGTCACGCCGTCGTCGTTCATCGCGTTTCCTCCCGGATCGGCGCGCGCCGGTCGCCGATCCCCGTCGTCGCCCCGGGTTTCGTGGTTCCCACAGTGTGCGCTTTCGGCGCCGACTCGGGCTGGCCGCCGGACTGGCCGCCGGGCTGGCGGGCGACCTCAGCGCCGGCCCGACTGCCGGGCTCGGGCTCGCCGGCCGCCTGGCGGAGCCGCTCGAGGAGGACGGCGGTGGCCAGGAGGGCTGCTCGGCTGCGGCCCTGCGCCCCGCCGAGGAACGCAAGGCGGCGCTCATGGTGCGCTTCGGCCGGGGTCGTGACGGCGATGTCGACCGCGGTGTCGTCACCGTGGGCGACGATCCGCAGGGCGAGCCCGACGTCGCTGCCGCCCCGGGCACGGACGTCCCGGGCGAGCCGGTTGAGCGCCTGCGCCTCCCCCCGAACCAGCGGTGCGGCGGCCAGGCTGTCGTCGTGCAGGGCCTCGCTCAGGCGCAGCCAGGCGCTGCCACCGAGGAGTGCGGCAAGGGTGCCACCCGTCCCGACCTCGGCCGTGGCGAGTGTCCAGCCGAGCGCCTCGAGGCGGCGCCCGATCGCCTCCGGCCAGGTCTCGGCGTCCCGGCCCCAGACGTACCGTCCCACCGCGCCCAGGACGATGGCCTCTGCCTCGGCGACGAGCTCTTCGGCCGGGCGCCCCGGTTGACCGTCCGCAGCCGGTTGGGCGACGGCCGAGATCCGCACGTCGACGGCGTCCGCCCGGGCGTAGGTCGCCACGACCGGGTTCGCTCGCCGGAGCAGTTCCTCGCCCAGGAGCTGGGCGACCTGCGACTCGCCGATCCCGGCCAGGCGGAACGTTCTGGTGACCTGGATCCGACCGAGCCCGCGCTGGCGGAGGCGGGGGAGCACCGCTTCGGTCCACATCGCCCGCATCTCGCGCGGCGGGCCGGGCAGGGTGACGATCAGCCGCCCGCCGGGGCGCTCGACCCACCAGCCGGGCGCGGTGCCGTTCGGGTTGGCGATCGAACGGGCCGAGGGGATCAGCCAGGCCTGCTTGATGTTCAGTTCCGGAAACGGCAGGCCCCGGCGGTCCCACAGTCTGCGCAGCCAGGCCTCGAGGCCGGGGTCGACGACCGGCATCTCGCTGCACACCGCCGCGACCGCTTCGCGGGTGAGGTCGTCGGGCGTCGGCCCAAGACCGCCGGTCGAGACGACGAGATCGGCCCGCGTCAGGGCCTCGGCGAGCGCCCCGCGTACGAGGTCGAGATCGTCGGGCAGAGCGCTCATCCGGACCACCCGGACGCCGGCCGCGGTCAGCGAACGGGCGAGTTCGCCGGCGTTCGTGTCGCGCGTCTCGCCCGTCGTGAGTTCGCTGCCGATCGAGAGGAGCTCGGCGGTCAGGACCGGGCGGCCGGCCCGGCTGGCGGTCGGGGCGTGGTCTGCGTCGAGGGCGCCGTCCATGCCGGGAGAGTAGCGCACGGACGGCCACTCCCGGTCATCGCGGGGCGCACTCTCGACGATCGGCACTTGCCGGGTCCGGTGGTCGGTCGGGTACGCTACAGCTCACCGGGTCCGCGCCCGACACCACCGACGACCGGGAGAGCAGGTGATGGCTGATCTCGAGCGAAGTGGCTACAACGAGTTCGACCGACTCCTCGCGCTCGTGCGCACGACGCGCGAAGTGCTCGACGTCCTGATCGGGCAGGGCGAACTGCCGGCCGGTGGCGCCGACTACCTCGCCGGGGCGACGCTGCCCCATCTCGAGCACGTCGAGGCCGGCTTCCGGGGCTGGCTGCGAGCGAGCGAGGCGGATTTCGCCGAGCTCCAGTACCTCGTCCTCCAGGCGGCCGACTTTCGGCTCGGGCCGCCCCGCTCGGCCGCCGAAGCGCGAGCGGCCGCAACCGAGGCTGCCGTCGAGCGCACGATCCCCGGCCGCGCCCAGCCCCCGATCCGGGTCGCCGATGCCTGGAACCTGCTCGGTCTCGCCCACGCCCGGCTCGTCCTCGCGTTCATGCCGCGCCTGCGCGAGGACGAGGTTCGCTACCCGGCCGGGCGGCGGACGTACGCCGACATCGCGGTGCCGCGCGGTCCGGTCGAGTTGATGGGCCGGATCGAGGAGCTCGAGCGCCAGCTCTGGCGGGCGGCAACCGGGCGACGCCCCCGGCCTCTGGATCCGGCGTTCCGCCGCACGTACGGCTTCTTCGACGTCGCCGACCGACTGGGCGGGCGGACGTTCAGGAACCTGAGCTGACGTCCGGCCGCCAGGCGATGGATCGCCGGCCGGGCGACGATCGCGGTCCCGGCGGGCTATCATCAGCTGAGCGCCCAGCCGTGCCACCGGAGGCCCAGCTCTGAACGACACCACGCCGCCCAGCGACGCGCCGGGCGAGGCCGGGGCCACGCCCCCACCTTCCGGCACCGACTCGCCACCGGGTGCGACCCCATCTCCCGGCGCCGACCAGCCACCGGGCGTCATCGATCAGCTGAAGCGGGTCGTGGGCGCTGGTCGCCGGCTGGCCGAGGCGCACCTCGGGCTGGCCAGGGCAGAGCTGGCGGGCATCCTCGATGACGCGACCCAGGTCGGACTGGCGCTGGGGCTCGCCATCGCCTGCCTCGGGTTCGGTGGGCTGCTCGTCCCGATCGGCCTGACGCTCTTCCTCGGCGAGTGGCTGTTCGGCTCGATCGGCTGGGGGGTTCTCCTCGGCGCCGAGTTCGCAGTCGCGGTCGCGGTCCTCCTCGTGCTCGACGCCCTCGACATCCCGCGCTCGACCCTTGCCCGCCGGCTCGTCGTCGCGCTCGGCGCGGGGCTCGTCGCCGCGGTCCTCTTCGGGTTGGCAGCCACGAACAACGCCTGGGCGGCCATCGGCGAGGCGATCCTCCCCGGCGTCGCCAGACTGGACCGGCCGCTCGCGACCGCGGCCCTCGTCGGGGGCGCGCTCGGCGGGCTGCTCGGCCTGCTGATCGGTGCCGCGCGCGCTGATGGGAGTCGGGTGCCGGCGGCGATCGCGGGCCTCGCCGGCGGGGCGCTCGTCGGTCTCGCTCTCGGCGCGTTCACCGCCATTTCGTTCACACCGGAGGTCGGCGTCGCGATCGGGGCCGCCCTGATGCTCGCGCTCTGGTCGGTCCTCTCGGCGCTCGAGCTGCGCGGCTACGACTGGGGAGCGCTCAAGGCCCGCTTCTACCCGAACACGACGATCGAGACCACGCAGGAGACCCTCGAATGGCTTCACGGGATCCAGGAACGGACGCTGCCCGGCAGGAAGTCCTGAGGGCACGCGACGAGCTCTCGGCGGAGCTCGAGCGACTCGAAGCGGCCACCCGGGCGGCCCTCGATATCAGGACGAAAGTGCGCCGGAACCTCGGCCGGACCGCGGCCGTCGTCGGCGCTGCCTCGTTCCTTGCGGCCGGCGGCCCGAGGCGGGTCGCGCGCGGCATCCGGCGGGTGATTCGAGGGGCGCCACCGGCCTACCCCTCGAGCCTCCTGCCGGACGAGATCGAGAAGGTCGTCCGCTCCCTCGGCGACGACGGCGAGAAGGTGCGCGGGGTCCTCGAGCGCGAGTTCGCCGCCTACGTCAGCGAGCACAAGGAGGCCGATCAGCGGTTCTGGCGGGAGATGCTCCTGGGTGGACTCGTCCGCCCGGTCGGCGGCCAGCTGGCCCGCCTGGCCGCCCGGCGGCTCCTCCAGCCGGACCTGGAGCGATACCTCGAGTGGCTTGGTCGGATTCGCGAACGGCAGGCCGGGCAGTGGGCGACGGGCCGCGCGTCAGAGCC
>JAJYXX010000434.1:0-11171 GCA_021801545.1 Chloroflexota bacterium
CGGCTCCACGGTATCAACGCCCATTGCGCATCACGCCCGCAGAAGTCGTGCTCTGTTCCGCGTTACCGAGCCTAGCCAGCTCGCCGCCAACGAGTCAACTCAACGATGGCTCAGACATCCGGACTGCGTTACGTATTCATCCATCCAGAGGAGCCCGCTCATCCACCTGCGTACCCGCTCCTGGGCACTGCCGATCCCTCGCGCCGGTCAGCGGAGTCGTTCGACGAGCTCCAGGTAGGGCCCGATCGCGGCTTCCCAGTTGTAGCGCTCGCCGGTGACGGCGAGGCAGCGCTCGCGCAGCGCGGCGTAGTCGGCGGGCGATTGTTCGAGGACCTCGCGGAGGGCGCGGGCGAGGTCGGCCGGATCGGCCGGATCGGCGACCGCCCCGAGCCGGTCGGCCTCGACGATCGAGCGCATGACCACCAGATCGCGCCCGACGACGACCGGCGTACCGGCCGTCAGCGACTCCCAGAACTTGTTCGGGCTGCTCAGGCGCTGGTTCAGCGAGTTCGCCGGCACCGCGACGATCGAGACGTCCGCCGAGGCGGTCCAGGCCGGCACCTCGTCGGGGTGGACCGGTGGCAGCGTGACGTGGCGGCCGGCGTAGCGGGGATCGCGATCGCGTTCGCGCAGGCGATCCGCCCAGGCCCCGAAGCCGAGCAGGACGAGGGCGGCGTCGTCGAGGGCGAGGACGGCCCCGGCCGCCTCCTCGAGCCCCCGCTCGCGCCCCAGGCGCCCGAGGAAGAGGACGATCCTGCGCTCGGGCGGGATGCCGGTCGCGGCCCGGATGAGGTCCGGTCGTGGCTCGGGCGGGCTCCAGCGCGGCTGGCAGTTGAGGAGGACTGTCGGCCGCTCGCGAACCGGCCAGGTCCGCTCGAGGTGGTCGGCGATCGCGTCGTTGACGGTCACGACGGCATCGGCCCGGCGGACCCAGCCGCGTTCCTGGCGACGGTACCAGGCGAGGAGCGGCGGGGGGACGTCGGCGACGTTGTTCGACTCGAGGATGACGTCGATGACGTCGTAGACGACGATCCCCCGGCGGCCGGACCGGCGCGCCTCGCGGGCGAGGTCGAACGCGACCCCGATCGTCAGGATCCCGCAGGCGTGGTAGAGGTCGGCCGGCGGAAGCTCCCGACGGAGCGTCGCCCACCAGCCGCGGACGTGGACCGGCCAGACAAGCGCCTTGACGACGAGATCGACGGACCGACCGAACGGGCCGAGCCGGCCTCGGAGACCGGACCGCCCGATCGCCCAGCGCGCCCAGGCCCCCGACGGCCGATAGCGGCGGGTGATGACCGCGCCCTCGCCCTCGCCGTCGCGCTCCTCGAGCGGCAGGCCGTCGCCGTCGCCGTCCGCGACCGCGGCGATCTCGACCTCGTAGCCGGCCGCCGCCAGGCTCCGGGCGACCCGAAGACCACGGGAATACGGAGCGGCCGGGTTCGCGACGAGGACGACGGCCCGCGGCTTCGTCACCAGCGTCGCCCGGTCAGCTTCGTGTACTCCTCGAGGAGCACCTCCATCTGGCGCTCCCAGGTGTACGTCTCGCGGGCCGCGGCAAGGGTCCGCTCCCGCCGGGCGCGGCGCTCCGGTTCCGGCGCGTCGAGGATCTCCCGCAGCGCGGCCGCGATCGCGTCCGGATCGGTCGGGTCGACGAGCAGTCCGCAGCCGGTCTCGCGCACGATCCCGGCCATCCCGGGCAGGTCCGAGGCGACGACCGGGACGCCGGCCGCCAGCGCCTCGAACAGCTTGTTCGGCGTCGTCAGGCGGTGGTTGAGCGTCGAGGGCTGGATCGGCATCGCGACGACGTCGGCCGAGGCGACCCAGTCGAGGAGCTCGGTCGGCGGGACGGCCGGCAGGACGCGGACCCGACCGCCGGTCGCCGGATCGGCCGCCCGCGCCTCGAGCTCGGCCTGGAGTACCCCGTATCCCATGAGGACGAGGGTCGCGGCAGGCACCGAACGGATCGCCTCGATGAGCTGCTCGATCCCCCGATCGCGCGAGAACCCGCCCTGGTAGAGGACGACGCGAGTCGATGGATCGAGCCCGAGCCGCTCGTGGAAGCGGCGCTCCGGCGGGTCGGGCGGCGCGTAGCAATACGAGCAGTTCATGACGATCGCCGGCAGCGGGACGCCGAACCGCTCGGCCATCACCTCGGCGTAGGGACGGTTGACGGTCATCACCCGGTCGGCCCGGCGGGCCCAGCGCCGCTCGACCCGGGCGAGGAGTGCCCGCGCTGGGCCCGGCAGGCGGGCAAGGTTGGCCGCCTCGAGGTAGATGTCCCGGGCGTCGTAGACGACCTTTGCGCCGGTCGCGCTGCCGAGCCCCAGGGCGACCGGGATCCCCATGTAGGCCATGCCGTGGACGACGTCCGCTGCCGGGGCGACGGCCAGCGCCGCCCGGCGCTGCGACCGGACGGTGAGGACGATCGCCGCGATCCGGGCGGCACCGCCAATCAGCCGGCCAACCCGTCCCGGGACCGACGATGCGACCGACGGTGAGGCGGCTGCGGCCGAAGACGTCGCGGCCGACGCAGCTTTCCGGCGGCGGGCGCGCACCCGCTCGATCGTCTCGCGAGCCCAGCCCGGCAGCGGCAGCCCGTCGACCGCCGAGACGGGCACCCGGACGATCCGGTAGCCGGCCGGGTGGCGCTCCTGTCGAGGCAGCCCCGGGCCGAGCCGGGTCAGGACGGTCACGTCATGCCCACGCGCGTGGAGCGAGCTGGCGATGCGGTATGTGCGCGAGTCGAACTCGCCGGTCGAGGGCAGGACGAGGCAGGCGCGCTGGGGGACGATCGGCTCGGCCGGCTCGCTCATTGGGGCACCACCGCCGGATCGGCCAGATCCGCATAGAGCGCGACGAGCCGCGCCGATTCGGTCTCCCAGTTCCAGCGCTCGTGGGCGGCCTTCAGGCACCGAGCGCGCAGGTCGGCGATCGCCTCGGGCAGGAGCGAGATGATCGCCTCGATCGCGCGTGCGACGTCGGCCGGAGACGAGGGGTCGCAGACCTCACCGAGCGGACCGTCCGGATCGCCGAGGACGATCCGGCGCATCTCCGGGAAGTCGCTGGCGACGACCGGCACCCCGGCCGCGAGGCACTCGAACAGCTTGTTCGGGGTCGAGAGGCGATGGTTCAGGGTCGAGGGCTGGATCGCCATGACCCCGACGTCGGCCGAGGCGACCCACGGTCCGAGCTCGGCCGGGGGAACGGCGTCGAGGACGTGGAGGCGGCAGCCATAGCGCGGCTCGCTCGCCTCGCGGTCGAGCCAGCCGCGCATCGTCCCGTAGCCGAGGTAGACCGCGTGGACGCGCTCCAGCCCCGGCTCGAGGATCGCCGCCGCGAGCTCTTCGAGGCCCCGATGGGCGGAGAACCCACCGTGGTAGAGGGCGATCGGGTCGCCGGCCGGGATCCCGGTCGCCGGCCGGATCAGGTCGGGGCGCTCGGCGGGGGCGTTCCAGCGCTCGGGCGTGTTGTGGACGACAACCGTCCGCTTCGGGGCGTACCGTCGTCCGAGCTCTTCGGCGAGCGAGTCGTTCACCGTCACGAGCGCGTCGCAGCGGGCGACCCAGCGCCGCTCCATCCGGACGAACCGGGCGCGGACCCAGGCCGGCCGCCGGGCGTTCGTCCCCGACTCGAGAAAGATCTCGTGGCTGTCGTAGACGACCCGGCCGCCGTTCCGCGCGGCCGCTCGGAGGGCGGCCGGGAGCCCGGTCAGATCGTGGCCGTGGTAGACGTCGGCGAGCGGCGCCTCGCGCGCGGCCGCCGCCGCCCAGCCGAGGATCGCGAACCGCCAGCGCACGAGCCAGTCCGACAGGCTCCCGCCGGGCGGCGGCTTCCGGCCGCGGTTCCAGAGCACGTACCAGGCGCCCCGGACGGCCAGCCAGGGCAGCATGACGAGCGCGAGGGCGACGGCCGCGACTGCGTTCGCGAGCCCGATCGGCGGCCGGCTGAACATGTTCCGGACCCGGAAGAGGACCCACCAGCGGGCCCGCCACGGATAGCGCGCCCAGATCCACCAGCGGCGCCAGGCGTGCGGGATCGGGACCCGGACGATCTCGAACCCGTCACGCGTTTCGCGATCGCCGACCCGCGCCGCGTTGTCGGTCGGACGGGCGATGATCGTCACCTCGTGACCGGCCGCGACGAGCGTCGCCGCCTCGCGCAGGACGCGGGCGTCGGTCCGGCAGTCGTTGAAGACGAACATGACGACCCGGCTCACGCGCCGCTCTCCAGTGCCGACGCGATCGCCTCGGCCGCCCCGGCGGGTCGGAGGTCGAGGGTAGCCGCCCGCTCGCTCGCCATGTCGGCCGCCCGATCGACCGGCGCGAGTCGCCCGAGCTCCGCGACCGCCCGCTCCCGATCGAGCCCGACGACGACCATCCGCCCCCCTGAGCTCTCGACCGCCTCGACCCACTCGGTCGTCGGGCGGAGGACGAGACACGGCGTCCCGAGCCAGGCCGCCTCGCGCTGGACGCCGCCCGAGTCGGTAAGGACGGCGGCGGCGTGGAGCTGAAGGGCGAGCGAGCTCCGGTAGCCGAGTGGCTCGACGACCCGGACGCCCGGCCCCACCGACACGCCCTCGCGCTCGAGGGCGACCCGGGTACCCGGATGGAGGGCGAGCACGACCGGCCGGCCGGGCGACGCGACCGCGTCGAGGAGCGCCACCCACGCCCGGAGCGCGGCCGGCTCGCGGTTGTCGGCGCGATGGATCGTCGCGAAGCAGTAGCCGCCCGGGCGGAGGCCGATCCTGAGCGCGCGGCCCACCTCGGCCAGCACGGCCGGATCGCGGACCTCGGCTCCGACCCGCGCCGCCAGATCCTGCATCAGGTCGCCGACGAGCGTGACGCCGTCGGTGATCCCCTCATGGGCGAGATTCGCCACCGCGGTCGGCGTCGGCGCGAAGAGCCAGTGCGAGAGATGGTCGGTGACGACGCGGTTGATCTCCTCGGGCATCCGGCGGTCGAAGCTCCGCAGGCCGGCTTCGACGTGGGCGACGGGGATCCCGAGCTTCGCCGCCGCGAGGGCGCCGGCGAGCGTCGAGTTCGTGTCGCCGTAGACGAGGACCGCGTCCGGCCGCTCGGCGGTCAGGATCGGCTCGAGCTCGGTGAGCATCGCCGCTAGCTGCTCGGCGTGCGACCCGCCACCGACGCCAAGCGAGCGGTCCGGCCGCGGCAGGCTGAGCTCGCCGAAGAACGCCCCGGCCATCGCCTCGTCGTAGTGCTGGCCGGTGTCGACGAAGACCTCGGTGTGGCGCACCCGGAGCGCCGGCTGGAGGGCAGCCGCCTTGATGAGCTGTGGCCGTGTCCCGACGACGCTGACGATCCGCACGTTATGAGCGTAGTCGGTCGGCGGAACGGGGCGTCGGCCGAACGTCGACGCTATCGCGCCCCCACGGCGGCCCGGCGCCCGGCCTGGCGCGCCGCCGGCACGCCGACCCCGTGGTAGGCGACCCGCTCGGGGAGCGCCACATCACGCAGGGAGTTCCGGCCGTCGAAGAGGACCTCGAGCGCCGGGAAGCGCCCGAAGTCGAGCTCGCCCCAGAGCGGGTCGGCGGTCTGGGTGACGATCGCCCGGGCATCGCTCGGCTCGCCCCAGCGGTACGGGGTCGCGCCGGTCCGGGCGATCTCGTCCTCGGAGAGGAGCGGGTCGTAGGCCGAGACGGACGCGCCGTGGAACGCGAGGCGCTCGATGAGCGGCAGCGCCCGGGAGTAGGCGAGCTCCTTCACGCCGTGGCGATAGGTGACACCGAGGACGAGGACCGGGACGCCCTCGAGACCGCCGAGCGCCTTCTGGATCGCCCGGATCGCGACCCCTACCTGGCCGTCGTTCACCCGGCGCGAGAGCGCGACGAGCTCCATCTCGGGGGCCCGGGCGAGCAGGAAGTGCGGGTAGACAGGGATGCAGTGGCCCCCGACGCCGAGCCCCGGTTGGTGGATGTGGCTGTACGGCTGGCTATTCGCGGCCGCGATCACCTCCTGGACATCGACCCCGATCCGGTCGGCGTAGCGGGCGAACTCGTTGGCCAGGGCGATGTTCACGTCGCGGTACGTGGTGTCGGCGAGCTTGCTGAACTCGGCCGCCTCCGCGCCGGACATCGCGACGACCTCGGCGTCGAGGACCGAGGCGTAGAAGCGGGCCGCGCGCTCCGTCGAGGCCGCTCCGACACCACCGACAAGCTTGGGATAGGTGGCCAGGTTGCGGAGCGCCGCACCGCTGTAGAGGCGCTCCGGCGAGAAGGCGACGAAGAACGCCTCGTCGGCGCGCAGCCCGCTCGCCGCCTCGAGGCGCGGCGTGAAGCGATGACGGGTGTCGCCGACCGGGAGCGTCGTCTCGAAGATGACGAGCGAACCCTCGTGGACACCGGGCGCGATCGAGGCGACGGCCGCGTCCATGTACCGGTAGTCGGGCTGCTGTTCGTCGTCGAGCATGACCGGCACGATCAGGACGACGACATCCGCCTCGCGCGCCGCGGCGGCCCCGTCGAGCGTCGCCCGCAGGCGACCTGCCGCGTGGGCATCGCGGACGAGCTCGGCCAGGCCCGGCTCCTCGGTGACATGTGATCGGCCCTCGTTGATCGCCGCCACGACCGACTCCTGGACGTCGACGGCGGTGACGTCCCAGCCGTGCGAGGCGAAGTGGGCCGCCAGCGGCAAGCCCATCTTGCCGGCCCCGACGACCGCCACCGAGCCGGTAGTCCCCACCTCGCCGGTCCAGGGGGCAACCCGGCGCGCCGGACCGTGGAGGCAGGGGTTGACGGGCAGCTCGATCGAGCCCCCGAGCAGGCTCGGGCCGGCCGACGATGGTCGGGTGGTGATCTTCATGTGACGCGCAGCCTCGTAGTGAGATCCGAGAGCTCGATCGGGCGCCGCTCCGCGGCGGCACTGAGCAGGGCGTTGGCGATGACGACCGCCCACAGCCCATCCTCCCCGTCGACGATCGGCCGACCGCCCCCGCGGACGACCCGCAGGAAGGCGTCGTGTTCGGCCGCGAGCGGCTCGGCGCTGGCCACCGGCAGCTCGACGACGTCGCCGGCGAACGTCGGGGCGTAGCCGCCGACGAGCTGGGGACGGCTGACATCGGCGCGGGTGAACGTGAGCCGCTGGGTGATGTAGTCGAGCTCGAACATCCCCTCCTCGCCGACGACGGTCAGCTGGCGGCGCTTGGCCGGCGTCAGCCAGTTCACGTCGAGCATCCCGGTCGTCCCGGACGGGAAGTGGAGGAGCCCGAAGAGGAGATCTTCGTGGGTCGTGTGGATCCGCTGGGCGAGCTCGGCGTAGACGCGCGTGGGACGCTCGCCGGCGATCCAGCAGAGCATGTCGGCATCGTGGGTGGCGAGGTCGATCGTCACCCCGACGTCGCGGATGCGAACCGGAAAGGGGCCCGCCCGGCGGCTCGCGATCGCGTAGATCGTGCTCAGCCAGCCCTCGCGCAGGAGCCGGCCGAGCTCGAGGACGGCCGGGTTGAAGCGCTCGACGTGGCCGACCTGGACCGGCACGCCCCGGGCCCGTGAGGCGGCGAGGATCTCCAGCCCCTCCTCGACGGTGGCGGCGAGCGGCTTCTCGACGAGGACCGCGAGCCCCCGCTCGATCGCGGCCAGTGCCAGCGGCAGGTGGGCCGTCGTCGGGGCGGCGATGACGACCGCGTCGAGATCGGCCTCGGCGATCATCGCCAGCGGCTCGGCGAAACCCTGCGCGCCGCTCGCCTCGACGGCCGCCGCGAGCGCCGCCGGGACAGGATCGGCGACGCCGACGAGCCGGCAGCCGGGCCGCGACGAGATGACCCGCAGGTGGTTGCGGCCCATCGAGCCGAGGCCGGCAAGCGCGATCCGCAGCTCACGGTCGCCGGCGGGACGCCAGCTCCCGGCCCGGGCGTCGGTCATCGGCTCGTCCGTGCCATCTGCTTCGCCTTGCCGGCCGGGGTGGCGGCGGTGGCCGCGTGGCGCCCGACCGCCGCCTGAACGGCGACGATGACGGCCGCCTGCTCGTCGAGGGTGAGGCCCGGGTGCATCGGCAGCGCGATCGTCCGGGCGGCTGCCCGGTCGGTCACCGGCAGGTCGGCGTGGAGCCCGCGCTCCATGATGTATGCCTGGCGGTGGACCGGCACCGGGTAGTAGACGTCGGCGCCGATGCCCGCCTCGCGCAGCTCGGCGAGGATCGCGTCGCGCTCGGGCCCGACCTCGAGCGTGTACTGGTGGAAGACGTGGGTCCGCCCCTCCGGCGTGACCGGCAGTCCGACCGGCAGGTCGGCGAACGCCTCGTCGTAGCGGGCCGCGACCGCCTGGCGCCGGGCGGTGTTGCGCTCGAGCTTGTCGAGCTGGACGAGCCCGATCGCGGCCGCGATGTCGGTCATCCGGAAGTTGAAGCCGAGGATCTCGAACGCGTAGCGCGTCCGCATCCCCTGGTTCCGGTAGAGGCGGAGCCAGTCGGCGAGCCGGTCGTCGTCGGTCGTGACGAACCCGCCCTCCGCGGTCGTCATGTTCTTCGTGGCGTAGAGGCTGAACGCGCCGTGACCGAAGCTCCCAGCCCGGCGCCCGCGGTAGAGCGCGCCGTGCGCCTGGCAGGCGTCCTCGACGACCGCCAGGCCGTAGCGGTCCGCGATCGCCCGGATCATGTCCATGTCGGCGACGAGACCGAACAGGTGAACGGGGACGATCGCCCGCGTCCGGGGCGTGATCGCCGCCTCGATCCGGGCGGCGTCGATCAGGTACGTGTCCGGCTCGATGTCGACGAAGACCGGCCGCGCCCCGGTGAAGAGGATCGCGTTGGCGGTCGCGGCGAACGTGTGGGCGACGGTGATCACCTCGTCACCCGGCCCGAGCCCGAGCCCGGCGAAGATCGACATCAGCGCGACTGTGCCGTTGCTCATCGCGATCGCGTGCTTGACGCCGCAGAACTCGGCCCAGCGCGTCTCGAGCTCGGCGACCTTCCGGCTCTGGGCGATCATGCCGCTCGAGAGGACCTCGGCGACGGCCGCGGCCTCCTCGGGGCCGAGATCGGGACGGGCGATCGGGATCATGCGGGAGCTCCTTGCCGTAGCGCACCGGGACGCTCCTCGAGCGTCTCGGCGTCGGGAACGTAGACGTAACGTCGGTCGCACGACGGGCAGTGCAGGATCGGATCATCCGCGTAGCGGTCCGGGCGGGCAGGGGCCGGCTCCCCCTTCGCGTCGCGCAGCCGTGCGCCGCAGGCACAGACCCAGCCGATCCGGCGGGCCGGGTTGCCGGCCACGAGCGCGTGGTCGGGCACCGTCCTGGTGACGACGGCGCCGGCCCCGACGGTCGCGAACCGCCCGACCTCGACGCCGGCGACGACGACCGCCCCGGCCCCGATCGAGCAGCCATGGTGGAGGGTGATCGGGCTGACGACCCAGTCGTCGGCCCGGGCGAGCTCGCCGGTGGCGGTGATCGCGCGCGGGAACCGGTCGTTCGTCAGAATCGCGTTCGGACCGATGAAGACACCGTCCTCGACCGTGACACCGTGGTAGACGAGGGCGGCATTCTGGATCTTCACCCGGTCGCCGATCGTCACGCCCTCGTCGATGAAGACGTCGCGACCGACGATGCACTGGGAGCCGATCCGCGCCCCGGTCCGGACCTGCGCCCGATGCCAGATGCTGGTCCCGGCACCGACGGTTACGTCGGCCTCGAGGTCCGCCGAAGCGTGAACGCGCGCGGAGGGGTCGATCAAGGTGTCTCGGGGCTCCTCTCACTGAGCGCCGCGGGCGGGGAAGCGGAGGCCGCACGGCCGATGGTCGAGTATAGCCGAGGTCCCGCCCGGAGCCCGGGTCATCAGCCGTGCCGTCGGCCGAGGCGGAGCATCCACCAGGCGGCGACGAGCGCCGCAACGAGCGCGAATCCTGCCCGCCAGTCGAGGACCGAGTGGGCCTCGCCCTCGACCTTCCCGGCCAGCACGATGAACGCGCCGCTCGCCGGGCCCATCGTCACCTTGCCGGCGACGATCGAGCGGACGGCCGACTGCTCGAGGCTGACCTCCTGACCGACGATCCCGTTCACGAGGCTCTGGCTGACCCGGACCTCCCGCGCCACCGCGCCGCCGAGCGCCCCCATCTCGACCGTGACCCGCTCGGCCCGGGCGCCCCCGATCGCGCCCATCGAGAGGACGATCTCCTCGGCCTCGGCTCGACCGATCGTCCCGATCCGGACGGTCACGTCATGGGCGCTCACTCGCTCGACGGCACCCCGTTCGACGTGGGTGTGCGTCGATCCGATCGACGGTGATGCCTCGGGCGAGGACGGCGCGGCGGTCCCGGCGGCGGGTGATACCTCGGCCGCGGGTGGCGTTTCGGTTGCGGGTGGCGCCTCGGCGGCCGCGGCGCGCTGCCGGGCCGCGCGTGGCGGCGGGGCGGAGGCCTTGACGCGGGGCCTCGTCACCCGTGGGCCCGTCGGGGGCTCGGCGGGCTCGTCGAGAGTGGGCCGGATCTGCTCGTCGGACGGCTGGTCGGACATCGGGTCGATCCTCGTGGGGCGGCCGCGGCCGCGGCGATCGCGTGTGCCGTCAGCCTACCGCGCCCCGACAACCCGTGGCGAGTGCCGAGCGGCCTGCGCCGACACGTGTATCCTGCCCCGCGAAGCCGGACCCGGCGGGTGCGCCCGGGCTCCGGGCACGATCCGCAGCGAGGGATCGACCGGATGACGCGATCAGCCCGGCCGGCAGCGGCCGCCGACGGCCCCGACCGGCGTTGAAACACCCGCTCGGCGCTGTCGGCCGGGGGATCGGCGGCCGCGGGATCGGCGGCCGCGGCCGGACCGTCGGCGCCCTCGTCCTGGTCGCGCTCGTCGTGCTCGGCCTCCTGGTCGGGATCGCCGTGGCGAGCGGCCGTGGCGGTCCGGGCGGCTCGACCGGCACCGGCGGCGGGTCCGGACCGGCGGCCACGGCACCCGGCGCCGCCGGTGGCTCGGCCCCCTCATCGCCCACCCCGTCGCCGACGCCCACCCCGTCGCCGTCGCCGACCCCGTCGCCGAGCCCGGTCCTCGTCCCCGCGCCGCTCGACGGTCTCCTCGTCAGCCCGGAGCAGGCGGCCCGCCACCCGATCGCGGTCATGGTCGACGACCTCGGGCCGGCCCGTCCGCAGGCCGGCTTCGGCGCCGCCTCGGTCGTCTGGCACGCCCCGGCCGAGGGCGGCATCCCGCGCTACATGCTGGTCTTCGGGGCCGG
>JAJYXX010000434.1:11271-13236 GCA_021801545.1 Chloroflexota bacterium
GCGCGTCTCGCGGGCGACGTCCGCCCACGTCCGGCGCGGACCGCGCGCCTGCTCGAGGGCGACGTCGGCGACCCGGCGGTGAATCGTCTCGTCGGCCCAGATCGTCGCGAGTGCGGTCGCAAGGCGAGCCGGATCGCGCGGCTCGACGAGGAGGCCGGCCCGGCCGACGACCTCGGGCAGGGCGCCGACCGAGCTCGCCACGACCGGCGTTCCGGCCGCCAGCGCCTCCAGGGCCGGCAGGCCGGAGGTCGCGCTGACGACCGGCAGGACGACGGCCCGGGCAGCCGCGACGAGCGCGGCGAGACGGCCCGGGGCCAGGTGCGGCGCGTACGAGAGCAACTCGCCGACGCCGTAGCTCGCGGACGCCCGCGCGATCGCGGCCCGGTCCTCCGGGGCGGCATCGACGAGGAGGACCTGTGGCGGCCACGGCATGTCCGGCCCGAGCGAGCCCGGCCGGCCCGCCGCGGCGAGATCGGCCAGGGCGCGCAGGAGCGACGGCAGGTCCTGGCGGGCATCGTACCGGCCGGGATAGACGAGGTAGCGGTCCGGCAGGCCGAGCCGTGCCCGCTCCTCGGGCGCACCGGCAGCGGCCGCGGGGACGAACGCCGCGCGGGCGGCGAGCGGGACGATCCGGATCCGCTCGCGCCGCAGACGGAGGTGACAGCGGGCCGATCGGCCGGCAGCCTCCCCGGGGACGATGACGGCCGCGGCGTCCCGGAGGATCCGTGCTCGGAGGCGCTGACCGAAGCGGGCTGCCGGTGTCCGCTGGTATGCGCCCGGCAGCTCCCAGGGCGCCAGATCGAGGAGCGTCACGACGACCGGCAGCCCCGAGGCGAGCGGCACCGACCCGCTCGCGGTGTGGTAGACGGTCCCGGCCGCACCGCCGCCGGTCGCGCCCCAGCCGGCCCCGATCGAGGCGCTGCGCAGGAGGAACGGGTCGGTCGTCAGTGCGGCCGAGCGCAGCAGGCGGGTCGGCGGGAGCGCTCGCCGGCCGGCGATCGGAAGACCCGTCAGATCGTCGAGCTCCTCGGTCGGATCAGGCAGGCCGGCCTGGACGAGGATCGTGAACGACTCGCCGGCGATCGGGTCGGCGGCGAACGCCCGCAGGAGCTGCTCGAGGTAGACCGCGGTCGTGGGCGAGCGCTCGGGCTCCTGGAGCGGCCGGACGTCGAGCACGACGCGGGTGCCACGGAGCGGGCGGGCGGGCGGGCGGCCCTCGCCAAGGCGCGGCCCTATCATCGGCCGAGGCCCATCATCGGCCGACCCCGCGGCCGCCGCCGCGACCGACAGCCACGAACCGCTGCCGGAGCTCTTCCCAGCGCAGCGTCAGCACGACGAGGAGCGCCTCGACGATGATCCGGCGCGACATCTTCGACTGGCCGACCCGCCGGTCGCGGAACGTGATCGGGATCTCCGCGATCCGCGCCCCGGCCCGGCTCGCCCGGTACGTCATCTCGATCTGGAAGACGTAGCCGCCGGCATGGACGCCCTCGAACGGGATCGCGGCTAGTGTTGCCGCCCGCCAGGCCTTGAAGCCACCGGTCAGGTCGTTCGGGGCGAGCCCGAGGACGAGCTTCGCGAACAGGCTGCCGCCGCGCGACACGATCCGCCGCCCGATCCCCCAGTCGACCACCCCGCCGCCACGGGTGTAGCGGGAACCGATGACGAGGTCGGCCCGGTTCTCGACGATCGGGCGGACGAGCTCGGGCAGGACGGCCGGATCGTGCGACCAGTCGGCGTCCATCTGGACGACGATCGGCGCCCCGCCCGCGAGCGCCACGCCGAACCCGTCGAGGTACGCCCGCCCGAGCCCCTGCTTGGTGGCCCGGTGGCGGACACGGATCCGCGGCTCGGCCGCGGCCAGCTCGTCGGCGAGGCGGCCGGTTCCGTCCGGAGAGTCGTCGTCGACGACGAGGAGCGTCGCGTCGGGCAGCGCATCGAGGATCGCGGTCACGATCGGGCGCA